>NZ_JBOKRY010000019.1:0-59831 GCF_051972595.1 Simiaoa sp.
ACAGCGATTTGTGCGCAAGCGCCCATCGCTGTCTTTACTATGCCTATGCGCGGCTATGCTTTCGTAACTTTCAATTTATCGATAGAACTCCACAAGGGAACCCAGCTTAGCCGACATATTCAGCATCATGGCATCCAACACAGTGATGGCGGTCATGCATTCCATGACAACGACAGCTCTGGGGACGATGATGGGATCGTGACGACCGCGGATGGTAAGCTCGGTATTTTCACCGGAGCGGTTCACGGTCTGCTGGGGGCGGAAGATGGAGGGAGTGGGTTTCACATAAGCACGGACGATGATAGGACTTCCGTCACTCATACCTCCTAAAATACCGCCGGAATGATTGCTGGTCTTTGTGACTTTGCCGTTCTCCATGCGGAAGGGATCGTTATTCTCACTACCGGTATGGCGGGCAACTTCTGCACCATCGCCGATCTCTACGGATTTCACGGCACCGATGGACATGATGGCTTTCGCAAGGTTGGCATCCAGCTTCTCGAACACCGGATCTCCGATGCCTGCGGGAAGTCCTTCGACCAGACATTCCATGCATCCACCCACAGAATCGCAGGCTTCTCTTGCCTGCTGCAGATAAGCACAGGCTTTTTCATCAGCCTCTGCATCCGGCATGGCGGTGATAGTGGAGCGGGCAGTAGTACGGTCGAACTTTGTAAGATCCGCATCCACGGGACCGATGGAGCGGGTGTAGGCGAATACGGTAATACCCATCTGCTCTAAGATCTTGGCTGCAATGGCTCCGGCAGCCACACGCCCGATGGTCTCACGACCGGAGGAACGTCCGCCACCCCGGTAATCCCGGAAACCGTATTTGGCATCAAAACAATAATCCGCATGACCGGGACGGTAATTCTGCGCAATTTCCGTGTAATCCGCAGAAATCTGAGAGGTATTATGTACCATCAGGGAGATGGGGGTACCGGTGGTCCTGCCTTCGAAGACTCCGGAGAGAATCTCCACCTGATCGGCCTCCTTGCGCTGAGTGGTGATGGTACTGGTGCCGGGTTTGCGGCGGTCTAAGTATTTCTGTATATCTTCCTCGGAGAGAGACAGTCCTGCGGGACAGCCGTCTACGACGACACCTAATGCTTTCCCGTGGGATTCTCCCCAGGTAGTGATCCTGAAAATGTTTCCAAATGTTGAACCGGCCATGATAGTTCTCCTTTTCAATTCATTCGAACCCATCCCATACATTCGCAAAAACGCACGATGAATTGTGCTTTCTCACTGCTGCGCAGAGGTTCTGAATAGTTACCTTTTTATCATAGATTATACGCAATTACAGAAAAAACCGCAACTTTTTTATAGAAAAAGGATGCAACGGAATATAAAATATGCTATCATATTACATAATTGCTAACGGGAAGCAAAAGGTCGAATATACAAATGGAAAAAACAACGGAAGAGAAAGCCAGAGCAAAACTTCTGAAATTGGGGAAAAAGAATCGATGGAACAGGGCGGTAGCAGTGCCGTTGCTGTTTTTTGTGATGTCTTTTTTTCATGTCTGTACTTATTGTAAGAATAATGGAAAACGCTTTGCCGTGATGGCGGGAACTTTCTTCCTGTTTGCGGTATACAGCAGTTTTTCATTCCCGGCGTTTATTACAGAGGATGCGGGGAACGACTATGAATTGAAAAATGCCGAGACTGCCGACATCTCTTTAGCGGAGGAGAAGGAACCGGATATGGCGGGGCTGGAACTCTTAGAGGATGAGGACGTTCTGGAACAGTCGGATTACAACAGTACTTCCCACGGCTATGCACTGGTAGACAAATACGATGCCTCTGACATTTTGCGGGCTTCGGAGGAAATTGTGAGTGAAAATGCCCAGGAGAACGGAGCAGACAGCGATGCGCGTGAGGCTGCGGAGCAACAGGAATTCCGCTCTGATGACTGGAGACTGGTTCTGATCAACAAGCAGAACTCCATTCCGGAGGATTATACGTTTCAGCTGGGCACCATCCGGGGGTCCATGCAGTGCGACAAGAGAATCTTAGAGGATCTTCTTGCTATGCTGGAGGCAGCGGAAAAGGATGGCGTGAACCTGACGATCTGCTCTCCTTACCGGGATCTGGAGTATCAGAAGATGCTGTTCAACCGGAAGATCAAGAGGTATATGAACCGCGGAATGTCCTATATGGAAGCTTATCAGTTGTCCAGTCAGGCAGTGACGGTACCGGGAGCCAGTGAGCATCAGATCGGGCTGGCACTGGATATTGTGTGTAACGACTATATGTCGCTGGATGAAGGCTTCGGCGATACGAAGGCAGGAAAGTGGCTGGCAGCCAACAGCGGTTGTTTTGGATTTATCTTACGATACCCGGAAGGCAAGGAGAACATTACGGGGATCGAATATGAACCGTGGCATTTCCGCTATGTAGGGAAAGCAGCAGCACCTGTGATCATGGAACAGGGCATAACATTAGAAGAATTCTGGGAGGAATATGTAGAAGATGTATCGATTGATTAAACAGGAAGGACGTGCTAAAAGAGGAGAATTTACCACAGTGCATGGCGTGATCCAGACCCCTGTATTTATGAATGTGGGAACAGTAGCGGCGATCAAGGGCGCCGTATCCACAGCAGACTTAGAGCAGATCGGAACCCAGGTGGAATTATCCAACACCTACCATCTGCATGTCAGACCCGGTGACCAAATTATCAAACAGATGGGCGGACTTCACAAGTTCATGTCCTGGAATAAGCCGATTTTGACAGATTCCGGCGGATTTCAGGTATTTTCCCTGGCGGGACTTCGTAAGATCAAGGAAGAGGGCGTTACCTTCCGCTCCCATATTGATGGTCATAAGATCTTCATGGGGCCGGAGGAGAGCATGCAGATCCAGTCGAATCTGGGATCTACCATTGCCATGGCTTTTGATGAGTGTGCGCCCAGTAAGGCGGACCGGATGTACGTACAGAATTCCGTGGAGCGGACTACCAGATGGCTGCAAAGATGCCAGGCAGAGATGAAACGCCTAAACAGTTTAGAGGATACGGTGAACCCTCACCAGCTGTTATTCGGTATCAATCAGGGCGCCATCTATGAAGATATCCGTATCGAGCATGCCAAGCGGATCGCTGAGATGAATCTGGACGGTTATGCGGTCGGCGGTCTGGCAGTGGGCGAGACCCACGAGGAAATGTATCACATTCTGGATGAGGTGGTACCTTATCTACCGGTGAACAAGCCAACCTACCTTATGGGCGTGGGTACCCCGGCCAATATTCTGGAGGGTGTAGAGCGAGGTGTTGATTTCTTCGACTGCGTATATCCGACGAGAAACGGACGCCATGGACATTTATATACCAACCATGGAAAGATCAATCTGTTCAATGCCAAATACGAACTGGATGACAGACCCATCGAAGAGGGCTGCAACTGTCCTGCCTGCCAGCGATATTCCAGAGCTTATATCCGTCATCTGTTAAAAGCGAAGGAGATGCTGGGCATGCGTCTTTGTGTACTCCACAATCTGTATTTTTATAATACCATGATGACGGAGATCCGCGATGCCTTGGATGCAGGCCGTTTTGCAGAATATAAAAAACACAAGCTGGATTCCATGGCTACACCGTTAGAATAAGTTGCATCTGTCGGAGTTTAGAGTTATTTCATACAATTTTATGCAAAAAGACTTGCCCCTTAAGCTATTTTTGTGTATCATACTTACTTGTACAGATAGTTTTACAGGCGTAACACGCCGGAATGGAGGAACAAATGGGTATTTTATTAACTGAGTCAGAGGCTGCTGCAGCAGGTTCCGGAACCAGCATGATCTTTATGCTTCTTGTATATGCAGTATTGATCGGTGCAATGTGGTTTTTCTTTATGAGACCGCAGAAGAAGGAACAGAAGAGAGTAGCTGCAATGCTGTCCAACTTAGAGACAGGTGACTGCGTTCTGACCACTTCCGGTTTCTATGGCATCGTGATCGATATTACCGACGATACCGTTATCGTAGAGTTCGGTAATAACAAGAACTGCCGTATTCCTATGGAGAAATCTGCCATCAGCAAGGTTGAGAAGGCTGGAGAGAACTAAAAAGAAGTGAAAAAGGAGCAATGCCGGGATAAGGTATTGCTCCTTTTTACGTGTATGACGCACCTAACAACTTGATCTATTTTAATGTGCATAATTGCATTTATGTTAATTTTCAATGTTGAAATTTCATACAGTATCAGTTATTATGAAATAAGTATTTTACGTAAAAAATACAGGAAATATCACAGGAAACGAGGGAAATGACACTATGGAGTTACATATTACCTGTATTCCCGGCGACGGCATCGGTCCGGAGATCGTCAGGGAGACAAAAAAGGTTTTAGACAAAGTTGCGCATAAATATGGTCATAAAATGATCTATAAGGATATTTTAATGGGTGGAGCTTCCATTGATGTCCATGGAGTCCCTCTGACAGAGGAAGCTATCGCGGATGCCAAAGCGGCGGATGCGGTGCTGATGGGATCCATTGGCGGTAATACCACCACATCCCCCTGGTACAAATTACCTCCCGAAAAGCGCCCGGAAGCAGGACTTCTGGCAATGCGCAAAGCGTTGAATCTGTTTGCTAATTTAAGACCGGCAGTGCTCTATGATGAGCTGGCAGCGGCGTGCCCTCTGAAGGAGGAGATCAGTAAGGCCGGATTCGATATGCTGATCATGAGAGAATTGACCGGTGGATTATACTTTGGTGAGCGTAAGACCATCGAGGAGAATGGGATGAGAAAAGCGACAGATACCCTGACCTATGATGAGAACGAGATACGCAGGATCGCCATTAAAGGCTTTGATATTGCCAGAAAGCGCAGGAAAAAGGTAACCAGCGTGGACAAAGCCAATGTGCTGGATTCCTCCAGATTGTGGAGAAAAGTTGTGGAAGAGGTAGCGAAGGATTATCCTGACGTTACTTTGGAACATATGCTGGTAGACAACTGTGCCATGCAGTTGGTTAAGGATCCCGCACAGTTTGATGTGATCCTGACAGAGAATATGTTTGGAGATATCCTGTCCGACGAGGCAAGTATGGTGACCGGTTCTATCGGAATGTTAGCCAGCGCCAGCTTAAACGATACAAAGTTTGGTCTCTACGAGCCCAGCCACGGATCCGCTCCGGACATTGCGGGTAAAGATATTGCAAACCCTATCGCCACCGTATTAAGCGCGTCTATGATGCTTCGTTACAGCTTTGACCTGGACGAAGAGGCAGATGCCATCGAGGCAGCGGTGAAGAAGGTATTGCAGGACGGCTTCCGCACCGGCGATATCATGTCTGAGGGTTGCACACAGGTCGGCTGTACCGAGATGGGAGACCTTCTGGCAGAGAGAATCTGATGTCTTTTGCCCCCCGGAAGCACATTTATCCGGTATAGAGAAAATAAGGAAGAGAAAGAGAGATATAATTATGAGAAGTGATTCCGTTAAGACAGGAACTGCCCAGGCACCCCACAGAAGTCTGTTCAATGCGCTGGGATTTACCGAAGAAGAGAGAAGACGCCCCATGATCGGTATCGTCAGTTCCTTCAATGAGATCGTACCCGGACATATGAATCTGGATAAGATCACAGAAGCTGTAAAAATGGGTGTAGCCATGGCAGGTGGTATGCCCGTAGTATTCCCCGCTATCGCTGTATGCGACGGTATTGCCATGGGACATGTGGGAATGAAGTATTCCCTGGTGACCAGAGATCTGATCGCCGACAGCACCGAGTGCATGGCTATGGCACATGGATTTGACGGACTGGTATGTATCCCGAACTGCGATAAGAATGTTCCCGGACTTTTGATGGCGGCAGCCAGAGTGAATATCCCCACTATCTTTGTATCCGGCGGTCCCATGTTAGCCGGTCATGTACACGGACAGAAGAGAAGTTTATCCTCTATGTTCGAGGCAGTGGGAAGTGTGGCAGCCGGTACCATGACTATGGATGAACTGGCTGAGTTCGAGGAAAAGGTATGTCCTACCTGCGGTTCCTGCTCCGGTATGTATACCGCGAACTCCATGAACTGTCTGACTGAAGCCATTGGTATGGGACTTCGCGGCAACGGTACGATCCCCGCCGTATATTCCGAACGTATCCGTCTGGCAAAACATGCCGGCATGAAGATCATGGAACTGGTAGAGAAAAATATCCGTCCCAGAGACATCATGACGCCGGAAGCTTTTCAGAATGCATTGACTGTGGATATGGCACTTGGATGCTCTACAAATACCATGCTGCATCTGCCCGCTATCGCAAGAGAAGCAGGTGTGGAACTGAACCTGGAGATCGCCAACGAGATCTCTGCCAAGACTCCGAATCTGTGTCATCTGGCACCTGCCGGTCCTACTTATATGGAAGACCTGAACGAAGCAGGTGGTGTATATGCGGTAATGAATGAACTGTCCAAGAAGGGACTTTTGAATCTTGACTGCCTGACTGCCAACGGTACGACCGTAGGAGAGAATATCAAGAATTGTGTCAACAAGAATCCGGAAGTCATCCGCCCTGTGGAGAACCCCTATTCCCAGACCGGCGGTATTGCTGTACTGAAGGGCAACCTGGCACCGGACAGCGGCGTGGTCAAGAGATCTGCTGTGGCACCGGAGATGTTGGTACACGAAGGTCCTGCCAGAGTATTCGACTGCGAAGAAGATGCTATTGATGCTATCAAGTCCGGTAAAATCGTGGCAGGCGATGTAGTAGTGATCCGTTATGAAGGACCTAAGGGCGGCCCCGGCATGAGAGAGATGCTGAATCCCACATCTGCTATTGCGGGCATGGGACTGGGCTCCAGCGTGGCACTGATCACCGACGGACGTTTCTCCGGAGCTTCCCGTGGCGCATCCATCGGACATGTCTCTCCGGAGGCAGCAGTGGGCGGTCCGATCGCACTGGTGGAAGAGGGCGATATCATCCGTATCAACATCCCGGAGAACAAACTGGATGTACTGGTATCCGACGAAGAACTGGCAGCCAGAAGAGCAAAATGGCAGCCCAGAGAGCCTAAGATCACGACCGGCTACCTGGCAAGATATCATGAACTGGTGACCAGTGGTAACCGCGGTGCGGTACTGGAAGCACCTTCTCAGAAAAACTAAGCAATCATTAAAATAACCGGAGGGATTTTGCAATGCAGTTAACAGGATCGGAAATTCTGGTAGAATGCCTGAAGGAGCAGGGGGTAGATACCGTATTCGGTTACCCCGGCGGGGCAATCCTTAATATTTATGACGCACTTTATAAGCACAGTGGGGAGATCAGACATATTCTGACTTCCCATGAACAGGGAGCGGCACATGCGGCGGACGGCTATGCGAGAGCTACGGGAAAAGTAGGTGTCTGCATGGCTACCAGCGGACCCGGCGCCACGAACCTGGTCACCGGTATCGCTACGGCTTACATGGATTCCGTACCGATGGTAGCGATCACCGCAAATGTTACCTTACCTTTACTTGGCAAGGACAGCTTTCAGGAGGTGGATATCGCCGGCGTGACCATGCCCATTACGAAGCATGGTTATATTGTGAAAAACGTGGAGATCCTGGCAGATACCATCCGTAAGGCATTCCATATCGCCAGGAGCGGAAGACCCGGTCCTGTCCTGATCGATATTACGAAGGATGTGACGGCGGCTGTCTGTGAATATACTCCAATGACGATTCAGCCGGAGGAGAGAGTGACCCGTTACACCAGGGAAGAATTGATGCTGGTAGCGGAGATGATCCACAAGGCAAAAAAACCATACATCTATCTGGGGGGTGGAGCCATCATTTCTGAGGCTAGTGCTGAGGTGGCAGAATTTGCAGAGCTGATCGATGCACCGGTATGTGATACTCTGATGGGTAAGGGAGCCTTTAATGGAAAAAGTGAGCGCTATACCGGCATGATCGGCATGCATGGTACCAAGACTTCGAACCTGGGAGTCAGCGAATGTGATCTGTTGGTGGCACTGGGTGCCAGATTCTCCGACCGTGTGACAGGTAACCCGAAAAAGTTCGCGGAGAATGCAAGAATCATCCAGCTGGATGTGGATGCTGCGGAGATCAATAAGAATATCCGTGTGGACGCCTCTCTGGTAGGCGATCTGAAGAAAACTCTGACGGAATTAAATGCCTGCCTGTCCAAACAGGAACATCCGGAGTGGATGGCGCATATAACGGAACTGAAGGAAAAATATCCTCTGAAATACGATGACGAAAATCTGTCCTGTCCTTATATCATGCAGGAAATTGACCGTGTGACGAACGGAGAAGCCATCATCACCACAGACGTGGGACAGCATCAGATGTGGGCGGCACAGTATTATCATTATACGAAGCCCCGTACCTTCCTGTCTTCCGGGGGCTTAGGTACCATGGGTTACGGTCTGGGAGCCTGCATCGGTGCGCAGATCGGACAGCCGGATAAGGTCTGCATCAATATTGCAGGCGACGGATGCTTCCGCATGAACATGAATGAACTGGCTACTGCCAGCCGTTATAACATTCCCATTATCCAGGTAGTCATCAACAACCAGGTGCTTGGCATGGTAAGACAGTGGCAGACACTGTTCTATGGGAAACGCTATTCCCAGACAGTACTGAAGGATAAGGTGGATTTCTGTAAGGTGGCAGAAGGACTGGGCTGTACCGCCATCCGCGTGACCAAAAAGGAAGAAGTGGCACCCGCTATCGAGAAAGCCATTGCCCTGAAGGCACCGGTAATGATCGAGTGTATGATCCCGGAGGATGATAAGGTATTCCCCATGGTTCCGGCAGGAGCCCCCATCAGTGAAGTATTTGACGGAGATGATTTGAAAAGGCAGTCCTGATGAATAAGACGACGAAGAGATTACTTTTTGCGGTGTTGATATTACTACTGTTTCTGTTGACAGTATATTTTGTCCTGGCATTTTATTACAGGGAAGGCTTTTCTCTGAATACCTGGATCAACGGAGTGTACTGTACCGGAAAAACGGTGGAAGAAGTGAATTCGGAGCTTTTGTCACATACAGAAGCTCCGAATGTTGTCATCGTGGATAAAGCGGGAGAGGAATACACGATCGCTCTCGCCGATGTGGATTATCGCGCGGACTTTGGCAGTGCACTGGAAGCGTACAGACAGGAACAGAATCCGTATCTGTGGGTGGACAATGTTCTGCTTCATTCCAGGCGGACCCTGGCACCTGCGGTGACCGTGGATGAGGAGGCGCTTCGCAGAGCCTACAATGCCCTGAAATTCGTACAGACGGAACAGGAGAGAATAACAGATTACAGCCTTACCAGGGATACGGAGGGGGCCTATGCCTTCACAGACGGACTGAGCGACCGAATCGATCTGGAGAAGGCTTTTTTGGCATTAAAAGAAATCGTGGAGAATGGGCAGGAAACACTGAACCTGCAGGAGAGCGGATGCTACTATGAGATAACACCGGATGAGAGTCAAAAAACTCTGAGGAATCTGTGGAAAGAGATCGAGAGATTTCAGACCTGCGATATTGTCTACTGCTTCGGTGAAGAGAGACATCCGGTAACAGCGGCGGACTGTGCTTCTTTTCTGACTGCGCAGAACGGACTGCCGGTGCAGGATGAGAAGGGAAACTTTGTGTTGGACGAGGAGGCTGTGGCGGCGTATGTGCAGAGCCTGGCGGAAGAATATGACGGCTATGGACGAACCAGACAGTTTCACAGTACCCGTGGGGATGTGATCACCATCGAGGGCGGAACCTATGGCAGCAAAATGGACCGGAAAAAGGAGACTGCCTACCTGCTGGAGCATCTGTTGGATCCCGGCGTACATACAGGCACCCCACAGACACATGTTCCTAGTTACGAGAGAGAAGCCTTCTGCTATGGGAAAAATGATATTGGTGACACATATATCGAAGTGGATATGACAGAACAGAAAATGTACTATTACGAAAAAGGCGTATTGAAGCTTGAGACGGAGATCGTGACAGGCAATATGCGGCGGCGCATGGGAACGCCGGAAGGCGTCAATTTTGTCTATAATAAGCAGAAAAACCGGGTTTTACGGGGACCGGGGTATGCCTCTCCTGTGAAATTCTGGATGCCTGTGAAGGGCGGTATCGGTATTCATGACGCCGGATGGCGCAAAGAATTCGGCGGGGACATCTACCAGACTGCGGGTTCCCACGGCTGTATCAATACACCAAAGGACAAAATGGAAGAATTGTTTGATTGCGTGCAGATCGGCACCCCTGTCGTAATGTTTTATTAATGAATGGTAACTATTTAGATATTATTTGCATAGAAATGCAAATAATATTGCTTACGCAATACGTAAATATCAACAACGGTCCTTACAAATGCGAGCATTTGAAGTACCATTTTTGATATTTACGTATTCTAAATAGTTACTATTTATTTAATACAGACATTTTCAGATAAATTGTCCTTGCCAGGCGAACAAATTGAAAATAATTTAACAATGTAGTTGACTAAAGCAAATGAAAAGCTTATTCTATACCTATGCTTTTTATAAAAAATTTAGAAAATATCGAGGAGGTCTTTGAAAATGGCAAGAGTGTATAACTTTTCCGCAGGCCCTGCAGTACTCCCTGAGGAGGTATTACAGGAAGCAGCCGATGAAATGCTGGATTATAGAGGAACCGGCATGTCCGTAATGGAGATGAGCCATCGATCTAAAGCCTATGATACGATCATTAAGGAAGCGGAAGCTGATCTCAGAGAACTGATGAATATCCCGGACAACTATAAGGTACTGTTTTTACAGGGTGGTGCGAGCCAGCAGTTTGCCATGATCCCCATGAACCTGATGAAGAACCGTGTGGCAGACTACATCGTAACCGGTCAGTGGGCGAAGAAGGCATACCAGGAGGCTTCCCTGTACGGCAAGGCTAATAAGATCGCTTCTTCCGAGGATAAGACTTTCTCTTATATTCCCGATTGCTCCGATCTGCCCATCAGTGAGGACGCAGATTACGTGTACATATGCGAGAATAATACCATTTACGGTACGAAATTCAAGACCCTGCCCAATACCAAGGGTAAGCCCCTGGTTGCAGATGTATCCAGCTGCTTTTTATCCGAGCCGGTAGATGTGACAAAATATGGTGTGATCTATGGCGGCGTACAGAAAAATATCGGACCTGCAGGTGTGGTTATCGTGATCATCCGTGAGGATCTGATCACCGAGGACGTACTTCCCGGTACACCGACCATGCTTCGTTATAAAATCCATGCAGATGCAGATTCTCTGTACAATACTCCTCCCGCATACGGCATCTACATTTGCGGCAAGGTATTTAAATGGCTGAAGAAGATGGGTGGTCTGGAAGCAATGAAGGAGCGCAATGAGAAAAAGGCGAAGATACTGTATGACTACCTGGATGAAAGCAAGCTGTTCAAGGGTACCGTCCGCAAGGAAGACAGATCCCTGATGAATGTTCCGTTCATTACCGGTAATGAAGAGCTGGATGCCAAGTTCGTAAAAGAAGCAAAAGAAGCCGGTTTTGAGAACCTGAAGGGGCACAGAACCGTAGGCGGCATGAGAGCAAGTATCTACAATGCAATGCCCATCGAAGGTGTGGAGAAGCTGGTAGAGTTCATGAAGAAGTTTGAAGCGGAGAACGCTTAAGGGGGAGAAAAAATGTTTCAGATCAATTGCCTGAATCCCATTTCCAAAGTGGGACTGGATCGTCTGACAGCAGACTATAAAGTAACCGATAATATGAATGACGCAGAGGGCGTTCTGGTCCGCAGTGCTTCCATGCATGAGATGGATCTGCCGGAAAATCTTCTGGCAGTAGCGAGAGCCGGTGCCGGTGTCAATAACATTCCTCTGGATAAATGTGCCCAAAAGGGTATCGTAGTATTCAATACGCCCGGTGCCAACGCCAATGGCGTAAAGGAACTGGTGATCGCTGGTATGCTGTTAGCTGCCCGTGATGTGGTAGGCGGTATTGAATGGGTCAAGGCATCCAAAGACAACGCTGACATTGCCAAAGCCGCAGAAAAAGAAAAGAAGAAATTCGCCGGTACAGAAGTAATGGGCAAAAAGTTAGGTGTCATCGGTCTGGGTGCTATCGGCGTTAAGGTGGCCAATACAGCAGTAAGCCTTGGTATGGAAGTCTATGGCTATGATCCTTACGTATCCGTCAATGCTGCCTGGAACTTAAGCCGTTCTGTCAAGCATGTGATGAATGTGGAAGAAATTTATGCAGACTGTGATTACATTACGATACATGTACCGCTTCTGGATTCTACAAAGGGTATGATCAACAAGGAAGCCATCAGCAAAATGAAAGATGGCGTGGTTCTGTTAAACTTTGCAAGAGATCTGTTAGCAAATGAGGCAGATGTCCTGGAGGCATTACAGAGTGGCAAGGTAGCCCGTTATGTGTCTGATTTCCCGAATCCTACGACAGCAGGACAGCCCGGCTGTATCGTGATCCCTCATCTGGGCGCAAGCACCGAGGAATCCGAGGATAACTGTGCGAAGATGGCTGTGGAAGAGATGATGGATTACCTGGAGAACGGCAATATCCGCAACAGCGTAAATTATCCTGCCTGTGACATGGGCGTATGCAGCCAGGCCGGAAGAATTGCTATTTTCCATAAAAATATTACCAATATGCTGAATCAGTTTACCGCAGTGATCGGTGAGAAGAATATCAATATCTCCGATATGACCAACAAATCCCGCGGTGAAGTGGCATATACCATGCTGGATATTGAAAGTGCGGCAACGCAGGATCTGGTAGAGGCTTTGCAGAAGATTGACGGTGTCTTCCGTGTACGTATCGTAAAGTAAGATATTTGTCCGAATAGCAGAAAAATATACAGGCATCGGCTGTAAAAAGGCCGATGCCTGCTTTACGTTTCCGGTGTAATGCCAAAAACAGCGGAAATAGTGGTAAAAACAGCGTAAAATGTCAGAAACTAACATACATTTTTTCGTAAAGGCGTTGTATGCTATGAGGGAATCTGTTATACTTGGCATGGTTCAAAGACGTAAGCCACAAGAGAAAGAAGGAACAAAACAGATGAAATTTGATATGCATTGTCATACAAAAGAAGGATCTATGGATGGAAAGGTTCCTATTGAGGATTTTATTGCGGAATTGATCCGCAAGGGTTTTGACGGTATGCTGGTCAGTGATCATAATTCATATAATGGTTATCGTGCTTGGAAACGAAATATCAAGGATCAAAAATATAAAGACTTTGTAGTGCTGAAGGGGATTGAATACGATACCATTGATGCAGGACATATCCTGGTGATCATGCCGGAGACTATTAAACTGAAAATTCTGGAGCTTCGGGGATTACCGGTACAGATTCTGATCGATATCGTGCATAAGAACGGCGGAATATTAGGACCGGCACATCCCTGCGGAGAGAAATATTTAAGCTTCACCAATACCCTGAAGAAGCGGAATCAGATGGCGGTGATGAATCAGTTTGATTTTCTGGAAGGCTTCAATGCCTGTGAGAGTGTAGATAGCAACCATTGCGCCAAGGTACTGGCGGAAATGTACGCACTGCCGACCTTCGGTGGAAGCGATGCTCACAAAACGGACTGTGTCGGTATGGCGTATACTGACATCCCGGAGCAGATTCATTGTGAATCCGATCTGATCCGGGCGGTGAAGCTTGGAGAAGGGATCAAATGCGGAGGATCTTATTACCGGGGGACTACCAAAGAGAAGATCGGAAAAGCCAATAATATTCTGGTACAGTCCTTCTGGTTCTACAACAGACTGGGAAGCCTGTACCGGCATCACAGAAGAAAAACGGAAATGCATAAGATGGTATAGGTCCCCTGGGCCTATACTTTTTGTAACTATTCAGAGCCAAAGGGCGAAGTAACCACTATGAGCAAATAACATGCAAGCATGTTATTCAGAAAAGCCTTGCAGAGGCGGTTTTGCGAATGGGGTTCTGAATAGTTACTTTTTTTTATACAAATCGTAATCTGAATTCATAAATTCTTAAGATGCTTTTACTATGGAAATAGGGTATAATATGCATAAATAAGTAAGCAATATGGAAGGTTCCGTAGAACTTGCTATTAGGGCGAATCTTTAAGATTACAGACCACAATAAACGTAATTAAGAGGAGAGAAATATATGAGAAAAAATTTAAGGGGCAGAAAAGCAACCGCAATCGCGCTGGCATCCGTTATGGCAATGTCACTTGCAGCCTGCGGTAAGCAGGATGGATCGAATCCGGGGGAACAGACAGAACAGAAGGAATATGTATATGTTCCCGAATATCTGGAGCTGGACGATAATACGAATTCCAGCTACAGTAACATGACAGTACAGGGGGATAAGCTGTATTATACAAATTACAAATGGGATGAAGCTTCCGGTGAGAGCAAGGTCGTGATTGGAGCTTATTCGCTGACAGACGGTTCCAGGGAGGACCTGCCGATCACCATTAATGCGGACGGCGGTGGAATCTATTCCATGCAGGCAGATGAGGAAGGTAATATTTATACTGCGGAATTTGAGTGGAATGCCACCGAAGGTGATGACGCTTATACACAGCAGACAACGGTATTGCACAAGTACGATGCATCCGGTACGGAGCTGATGGCACAGGATATCACGGACATCATGCAGCAGGATGAGAATAATTCTTATGTGGGCAGCATGTGCCTGGACGACCAGGGCAGATTTTATATCAGCTCTGATTCACTGATCCGGCTGTTTGGCAGTGACGGACAATTTCAGGGAGCTGTGCAGACGGACAGCCAGTGGATCCAGGGCATGGGAAAGGCAAAAGACGGCAAGGTATACCTGGCTTATTATGACCAATCCGGCAATGTGAAGCTATCCCAGATCGACTTTGACGGCAAAGCATTAGGACAGACGTACGATAACTTCCCGAACACGAACGGTAACGGAGCGTTATGTGCCGGAATAGACAATGATCTCCTGGTCAATACGGATACTGCCCTGTATGATTATAGTCTCGCAGACCAGAAGACTACTGAAATACTGAGCTGGCTGGACAGTGATATTAACGGCAGTTATGTCACCTATGCCGCAGCCACCGCAGACGGTAAGATCCTGGCAGTGGTCAATGACTGGAACACAGGGGAAACTGACCTGGTGAAGCTGACCAAAACCAAGGCCAGTGAGGTGGCACAGAAGTCCCAGATCACGATCGGAACCCTGTATACCTCCCAGAGCCTTCAGGCAGCAGCCGTAGCCTTCAACAAGCAGAGTAATGAATATCATGTCAATATTAAAACATATATTGATGACAATAACTGGACCGAAACTTCCTGGGCGGATGGCATTACAGCCATGAACAACGATATTACCTCCGGAGCCGGATGCCCGGATATCCTGGATCTGTCCAACCTGGATGTCAAGGAACTGGCTTCCAAGGGTGTATTCGAGGATATGACACCCTATCTGGAGAAGAGCAGTGTATTAAGCAAGGACGATTTCTTTGAAAATATTGTAAACAGTTATACCTATGACGGAAAACTGGTGGGAATTCCGAAGAGCTTCACCTTAAGCACGATCGTCGGCAAGACCTCCGAAGTGGGTGATAAGAAGGGCTGGACCATTGACGATATTATAGCCTATGCAGGCCAGCATGAAGGTGCTTCCCTGTTTGAAGGCATGACCAAGAGCGGTATGCTGTACACATTGTTAGCCTATGATCTGGACAGCTATATTGACTGGGAGACGGGAAAGTGCAGCTTTGATTCGGAAGATTTCCAGAAGGTACTGGAATTTGTCAATACCTTCCCCGAAGAGTATGACTGGCAGAATGACGACAGATCTACACCGGCGAAGATCCAGTCCGGTGAAGTACTGTTAAATATGACAGGTATCTATCAGCTGAATAGTATTCAGGAGGAGGAAGCTATGTTCGGCGAGCCGGTAACCTATATCGGATATCCTACCTCCGGCGGTGGCAGCGGTACTTATATGCAGGCCAGTGAGCTGTATGCGATTACCGCCAAATCCTCCAATAAGGATGGCGCATGGGCATTTATTGAGAATTACCTGAATCAGCCGTTTGATAATTTTTATTCCTATGGACTTCCTGCCAGAAAGTCTGCGCTGGATGATATGGTGGAGAAGGCAATGAATATGACATATATGACGGATGAAAACGGTGAGCAGATCCTGGATGAGAATGGGAATCCGATTCCGGAGGGTGGTACTTCCAGCATCAGCTACGGAGACTGGGAATATTCCTATCATATACCTACACAGGAGGAAGTGGCAGTCCTGCAGGATCTGATCAATGTGGCTGAGCCTTCCAGTGCAACCGGTAATGATGAGATCACCAATATCATCACCGAGGAAGCAGAAGCATTCTTCAAAGGTCAGAAATCTGTATCGGATGTGGCGAATGTCATTCAGAGCCGTGTGCAGGTCTATGTAAATGAAAACAGATAAGGAAAGGCTTAAAATATCGTGAGCAGACAGCAGGTGGATCAGAAGCGGAAGCGGCATCACAAATTGGATAAGAGAATGCGGAAACTCAAGAGGAGCTCGGGGCTTTTTATAGCCCCAAGCTTTCTTGGAGTACTTGCTTTCTTTTTTCTTCCTTTTCTGGTTGTGATATTTTATTCGCTGGTGGATAACCCTATCAGCATGAATTTTGTATTTTTAGACAACTTTGTAAGCGTAATAAAAAACGCGGCATTCCGTACGGCAGTGCATAATACGGTGGTATTTTCTGCAATTGCGGTGCCGTTAGCCGTGGTTTTGTCCCTGCTTCTGGCAGTGGTACTGGAAGCAAAGCTTCCTTTCCGGAGTCAGTTCCGTACCTTTTTCTTAAGTCCCATGATGGTGCCGGTGGCATCCATTGTACTGATCTGGCAGGTATTGTTCCATTATAATGGTGCGGTCAATGATCTGTTGGGAGTATTCGGTGTGGAGAAGATCGACTGGCTGAAGTCTGGCTACTCCATTATTGTAATAGTGATCTTATTCCTATGGAAGAATCTGGGATATAATATGATCCTGTTTATGGCAGCACTTGCCAGCATACCCAGGGATCTGTTGGAGGTGGCGAGACTGGAGAATGCCACATCGTTACAGACCTTTTTCTACATTAAGATCCGGTATTTGTCTTCCACCTTTTTATTTGTGACGATCATGTCCCTGATCAGCTCTTTTAAGATCTTCCGTGAGATCTATCTGCTGACAACGGATTATCCTTACGATTCCATCTATATGCTGCAGCACTTCATGAACAATAAGTTCAAGAGTCTGGATTATCAGACGCTGTCTGCAGCAGCAATATTGATGTCTCTCGTCATGGTCGTGATCATCGGACTTCTGTTCGCAGTGGAAAATCATTTCGGAAAGGATGTGGAAGGCTGATGGAGCAGAAGATGAAAAAACCTGTTCCACCGGAGCTTAGAAGGGCGATCCGGTTCAAGAAGAGAAAGAAGATATATGAGAATATGCGCATCAGCATAGCAACAGTGATCGCAGCCTTTTTTGCCATACTGTTCCTGATGCCGATCGTTCTGACGATCACCAACTCTTTCATGTCATCTTCGGAGATATCAGCGAACTATGGTTCGGTATTTGCCACGAATGATAAGGGCGGCAAGGTCTATATTTCCGAAAAAGTGAATTTGAAATTTATTCCGGATATCGTATCCTTCAGCCAGTATACTACGGTACTTTTGAAAAGCCCGGAATATCTGCTGAAATTCTGGAATTCCGTGATCCTGGTGGGGCCGATCGTACTGTTTCAGCTGATCGTGGCATCGCTGGCGTCTTATGGATTCGCCAGGTACTCGGGGAAGCTGAGGTCATTGGTATTTTTCTCCTATGTGATATTGATGCTGATGCCGTATCAGGTAACGCTGGTACCCAATTATCTGGTGGCGGAAAAGCTGAACATACTAAATACGTACTGGGCCATCTGGCTGCCCGGAATCTTTTCACCTTTTGCAGTCTATCTGCTGACGAAGTTCATGAAGAGAATTCCTGTGGGAGTCATGGAAGCGGCACAGATCGACGGTGCCGGAGAGTGGCAGATCTATCGGCTGATCTGTATGCCGTTGTGTAAAGGTGCACTGTGTTCCGCTGCCATCCTTGTATTTATTGATTACTGGAATATGGTGGAACAGCCGTTGATCCTGTTATCCGATGCGGAGATGCATCCATTGTCCGTATTTTTGAGTAAGATCAATTCCGGAGAGATCGGACTGGCATTTGCCGTAGCTACGATCTACATGGTGCCCAGTCTTCTGGTATTTCTCTACGGAGAAGAATATCTGGTGGACGGAATTACCTACCAGGGCGGTGTCAAAGGCTAGGAACATTGATTTTTGATGATATACCGGCATGGATCCGATTGTCGGAGTACAGATAGAAAGTGAAGTATAGAGGAGAAGCAAGATGAACGAGAACGGTGGAAAAAAGAGAAGAGAATGGGTAAAAAATGCAGCCATTATATTCTTGTCGGTAATGTTGGTGCTGACATTTTTCTCCAACACATTTATGAACTATTCCCTTCCGGAAGTGGCGGCACAATATGTACAGTCCGGCACCATCACGGCGAAGATCCGCGGAACCGGCACGGTGGAGAGCGGAGATCCCTATAATGTGAAGATAAATGAAACGCGTACCATCTCCAGCGTCCTGGTGAAGACCGGGGATAAGGTGGAGAAGGGAGATCCCCTGCTGTTACTGGAGGATAAGGAAAGTAAGGAGCTGACCGATGCCCAGGCAGCACTGGATAAGGCAATGCTGGATTTCGAACTGGCACTTCTGTCTGGGGATATTTCCAATACGGCCTATACAAATGTCCAGACCGGTCAGATAGCATCAGTAGGTACCTATCAGAGCCGGATCGTTGCGGCAGAGGCGGAGATTGACAAATGGCAGAAGCAGGTGGATGAAGCTACGACAGCTATCAATCAGTTAAAGACCGCACAGGTGAATGTGGATGCCGGCGGAGCTCCCGACACCAGTTCGGAACAGGCAAAAGTTGCAGAAGCCCAGGCAACATTGAATAATGACTGGGTCAAGATCGCAAAGGATAAGATCAGTGAGTGGCAGGCAGCCAAGGCAGCCTGCGATGCCACCATCGCAAAGTATGAGGAAAGGATCTTGAGCTCAGTATCCGGTAATGAAGGATATACAAATCAGGTGCCGGAAGATGAATATAATGTTGCCAAGACCAACAGAGCAACCTATCAGACACTTATCAACGAAAAACAGGAACAGATCAATGCAGATCCTGCAGCTGTGACAGCATATAATAATAAAGTGAATGCCCTGGCAGAAGCTAACAAAAAACTGACAGAGAAGCAGAACAGCAAAACAAATGCCACCAGTTCCCTGACGGTACAGACTCAGAACTGGCAGAATGAACTGGACAGCAGAAATGCAAAGCTGAAGGCAGCACAGGACTTTAAGGCACAGCTATTGAAGGATATCTCCACAGAGCTGAATCTGGATTACCAGTTAGACAGTCTCAAGAAGCAGAGAGATCAGATTGCAAAATTGCAGGAGAATGCGGTAGGCGCCAGCATCGAAGCACCCATTGCGGGAACCATTACCGGCGTAACAGTCAAGGCAGGAGACGAGGCACAGCCGGATACTGCACTGGTGACCATGCAGCCGGAGGGTAAGGGCTTTACCATGAGTTTCTCCGTGACCAATGATCAGGCGAAGAGACTTTCCGTGGGAGATAAGGCAGATCTGGTGAACTCCTGGAGATACAGTGATATGGATATTACCCTGGCCAGCATTAAGCCGGATACCACAGATCCCGGACAGAAGAAGCTGTTGACCTTTGACATCACCGGAGATGAAGTGACCCCCGGACAGTCCTTAAATGTATCCGTAGGACAGAAGAGTGCCAATTACGATCTGATCGTACCCAACAGTGCTATCCGTGAGGACAGTAACGGCAAGTTTATCCTGATCGTGGAATCCAAGAGCAGCCCCTTAGGTAACCGTTATGTGGCAACCCGTGTGGATGTGGAGGTACTGGCAAGTGATGACACCCAGTCTGCAGTGAGCGGAGCTTTATATGGCTATGAATTTGTCATTACGACATCTACCCAGCCGGTAGAGGCAGGAAAGCTGGTCAGACTGGCAAATAATTCATAAGCGTTTAATCTTACAGGAAGGAAGAAACAGACTATATGTTTCGGATACAGATACAGAGTAAAAAAAAGTGCATATGGTATTGCAGCGCGGCAGTATCCTTCCTACTGTTCCTGCTATTGAATCTATGGTGTGATCATTTGGTCAATATGCAGGATGCCCAGCAGATGGCCGGACGCTGGAGTGAAAAAAAGGATGTGGCACAGATCAGCTGCTTTTTCTCTTCCAAAGCGGAAGTGACGGAGGATACCATTCAAAGCTTTGAGTATTCGCTGAAAAATGTGCTGCAGGAGGCCTCTATTACAGAGACCTCAGAGAACCCAAGTGCCAGACTCTGGGTGGATGCTTATAGTGCAGACGGTAAGATCACCCTGGTGAACGGAAAAAACACACTGGATGCCAATGCGATTGGGATCGGAGGGGATTTTTTCCTGTTCCATCCGTTAAAGCTGATCACCGGCTCCTATTTTTCCGGTAACGATCTGATGCAGGACTATTGTATCATCGATCAGGATGCGGCATGGCAGCTGTTCGGCTCCAATGATGTGGTGGGAATGACCGTATATATCGGGAATGTCCCGCACATTGTGACCGGAGTGGTACGCAGACCCCAGGGTAGAATGGAAAAGGCAGCAGGCTTAACTTCCACGGTAGTCTATGTATCTTATGAGACACTGGAGACCTACGGGACCAGCAACGGTATCAATCATTATGAGATTGTTATGCCGAACCCTGTGGATGAGTTCGCTTACGGCAAAGTAAAAGAAGGGATCGGTATAGACGAGAAAAACGTCGAGATCGTGGAAAACAGCAGACGGTATTCCCTGCCCAACCGGATCAAAACAATCCTTTCCTTCGGAACGCGTTCCATGAACGGCAAAGCCATTATCTACCCCTACTGGGAGAATCTGGCGAGAGGCTATGAAGACATTATTGCATTGCTTACGGTATTTATGTTACTTCTGTTATTATATCCGGTATTGACCGTTATCTGGTGCTTTGTACACTGGTGGCGTCATAAGGGCTGGACTTTGAAGGATGTATGGCATACCGGTAAGGATCAGGCAGAGCGGGCTGTGGAACGCCGCAGGGAGAAAAAACACCCCCACAAGGAGAGGGATGTTTTGGAGGAACTGGAGCGGGAACTGGAGGAAGACCCTTATGCAGACAGTGAATTCTCCTGGCTGACGGATGAACCGGTGGAGGGAACAGAGCCTGCGGATGCAGCTTCCAAAGAGCCGGAGAAAGCGCAGACAATGAACATGCAGACAGAGGAAACGCAGACACCACAGGAGACAAAAGAGGAACAGCAGTCGTAAAACAACAGACACAGACAAGAAAAGGAGAGGGAGAATGAAAAAGAAAGGGAAAAAACTGATCAGTATCGCGTTGACCGTGGCAATGATCGCAGGGCTGACTGCCTGTGGAAAGGGTAACGGCGGGAACGGAAACGGTGGCAGCAGTGCGGCCGATGCCAGCCTTGCAAAACAGTATGTATTTAAGGAACAGGCGCTGGATCTTAATATGGATTCAGACAATATGAATATTGATCTGCTGACCAGAAAGGGAGATACGATTTACCTTCTGTTTGAGATCTATGACTATTCCGATAACGGCAGCCAGAGTACGCTGCATCTTGCTACAATGAAGCCGGACGGTACCGTCATCGACACTGTAGAACTGCCTATGTGGAAGGAAGGAGAGGCTCCGGCGACTCCGGCACCTGCACAGGGCGGTGAGGCTTCTGGGGACGGAAATGAAGCAGTGCCTCAAACAGAGCAGGAGGCCAGCACACAGGATATTGCGGCAGCGGATATGGATGTGGTTGATGCACCGGCAGGGAACAGCAGTTATACTTACACATCGCTCAACAATTGTACGGTCGGTTCGGATGGAAATGTCTACGGAATACGCAATTACTATAGTGAGACATATTCCGACGATGATTACAGCAGTACGAATGATTATGCATTGATCTGCTGGAGTGCGGATGGGACTATCAAATGGGAAGCTGATCTGAATGATATGAATACAGAAGAAAGCTATTCCTGGGTATATAGTATCATCCCCAATGAGGATGGAACCCTGACACTGCTGTTAAGCGGTGATAAAATAGAGAAATGCACTGTGACGCAAGAGGGTATCACAGACAGGAAGGAGCTGCCGGAGGCAGCAGCAACACTTATTAACAATGCTAGTTCTAATATCATTACGCCGGATGGCAAGCTGCAGATCATCTATTATGATGAGAGCAATTACACGGATATGTATATCGCAACCTATGATCCTGCAACAGATGCGGTATCAGAAGGAATAAAGCTTTCCTCGACACTGACCAACGGCGGTTATTATAATATGGTGCCCGGAGACGGTGACATCCTGTACTATGCCGATAGTAACGGACTGTTTGGTTATAATGTGCAGACACAGGAGTCGAAGCAGATCATGAGTTATATCAATTCGGATCTGGCTGCCGGCAGCCTGAACAATTTCCTGGTACTGGACGAGGAACAGTTCCTGGGCTTTTACTATGATAACAACGAAGGTAAAATATGCGGAGGTCTGTTCACTCACGTGAAGCCGGAGGATATCAAGGACCGGATCGTCCTTACACTGGCAGGTAACTATATCGACTATGATCTGAAGAGAAAAGTGGTAGAATATAATAAGTCCGGTGACACCTATCGTATTGTAGTTAAGGAATACAGTACCTACAACACTTCAGAGGATTATACTCTTGGTGTGAAGCAGTTAAATAATGATATCATCTCTGGAGGAATGCCGGATATTCTGGTCGTGGACAGCAATATGTCAATGGACAGCTATATTGCCAAGGGACTGGTGGCAAATGTGGATGACCTCATTGCGGGGGATGAGGAATTATCGAAAAACGACTATCTGCAGAATGTCTGGGATGCGTACCGTGTGGACGGTAAACTGTACTATGTGATTCCTTCCTTCTATATCTCTACTATGGTAGGAAAAGAATCTATTTTCGGTGACCGTACCTCCATTACTATGGAAGAACTGCAGACGATCCGGGATACCATGCCGGAAGAAACCGCACTCTTCGGTGATATCACCAGAGACAGCTTCCTGTATACCATGATGAACTATTGCGGCAGTGATTTCGTGGATGTATCCACCGGAAAATGTGCATTTGATACGGATAATTTCGTGGCAATGCTGGCCTATGCAGGCGAGCTGCCGGTAGAATATGGAGAGGATTACGGGGCAGAGGATTACTGGAATAATTATGAATCCCAGTACCGTGAGGACAGAACCCTGCTGGATACCATTTCCATCAGCAACATCCGTGACCTGAACGGTACGATCAACGGTGTCTTCGGTGAGGATATCTCCTTTGTAGGCTTCCCGACCGATGGCGACATGGGATCCGTATTATGGGCAGGTAACAGGATGTATGCCCTGTCTGCAAAATCCAAGAACCTCGACGGTGCATGGGAATTCCTGCGCTACTATCTGACACAGGAATATCAGGATAAGATACAGGAACAGGAATACAATCTTCCGGTACTTCGCAGCACCTTTGAGAAGAATGTGCAGGATGCTACGAAGAAGCCGTACTATATGGATGAGAACGGCAACAAAGTGGAATACGATGAGACCTATTACATCAACGGTGAGGAAATACTGCTGCCGCAGCTGACACAGGAGCAGGTGGACAGAATCGTAAGCTTTGTGGAAAGCGTGAATAAGAGGGGATACTATAATGAGGCAATCTCCAATATCATTTCAGAAGAAGCCGGTGCATACTTCTCAGGACAGAAGAGTGCGAGGGATGTGGCAGGTGTCATTCAGAGCCGTGTACAGGTCTATGTAAACGAGAACAGATAAACGGAAGATAGCACTGCGTAGAGCAGAATAGTAAAAGATGGCGGTCTGTTGAAA
This sequence comes from Simiaoa sp., assembly GCF_051972595.1. NCBI lineage: Bacteria > Bacillati > Bacillota > Clostridia > Lachnospirales > Lachnospiraceae > Simiaoa > Simiaoa sp. Next base: position 24,000 of record NZ_JBOKRY010000019.1, read on the forward strand.
AACAGGCCGCCATTTATAGTAAGGTGCTTCAGCTAAGGCGGATGGGAATGCCCTGCTTTTTCAGATGTGTCGTCAGAGTAAGCTCCTGTCCGTGCTCCCTTAGCCACTGTTTATAGATCCGGTAATCCGGCATGATGCGCTCGACCATGTTCCAGAACTCCTTCGAATGGTTCATATGAGTCAGGTGGCAGAGCTCGTGGACTACCACATAATCCAGAGGACCGGCAGGACCGTAGATCAGACGGTAATTGAAGGATAAAGTTCCTCTCGAGGAACAGCTTCCCCAGCGGGTCTTCTGGTCACGGATGGTGATGGAGGTATAGTGCCCACCGGTGAAGCGGTGGTAGTATGCCACACGGTTCGTAAACACTTCTCTGGCAGCATTCCGATATCGGTTTTCCAAAGCCTGCAGCCTGCGGAGCTCCGCAACGGTCAGAGGCTGATTTTCATATAGATTCATGAGAGTGCCTTTCACATACAGGGATGTTGATCCTCTGGGTATCTTTGTAAGTTTGAACAGATTAAATATACTGCGTATGGCTTGAAAAGTAAACGCAGAAATTGTAGAATAGTGCGTGACGTCTCGTGGACAAAACCGTTACAGGAAAGGAAAACAGTAAATACTATGGGTAAATGTATTTTGATCGGCGCAGGAGATCTCACGATGGGAGAGCTGTCTGTGACGGAAGAAGATTATGTGATCGCGGTGGACGGCGGCTTAAGCTACTGCGGGATCCTGAATGTGGAGCCGGATCTGATCATCGGAGATTTTGACTCGATGACCGAACAGGAGAAGCTTGCTGTGGAACAGCTACAACAGACTGTTCCGGAGAAGATCTGCTGCCTGCCGGAGTGCAAGGATGATACGGATATGCTGGCTGCAATCAAGAAAGGTCTGGAACTGGGATATACCGATTTCCGTATTTATGCGGCCACCGGTGGGAGATTTGACCATACCCTGGCGAATATCCAGTGTCTGCTGTATCTCAAAAATCACGGTGCGGTGGGGTACCTGGTAGACGGTACGGGAATGGTGCTGGTACTGCAGAACGAAGCCGTGCATTTCCGGAAGGAGCTGGAGGGCACCATGTCGCTGTTTGCCCTGACGAAGGAGGCAAAAGGCGTGAATATCCGCGGCATGAAATATCCTTTGGAAAATGCCGTGATCACCAACGATTTCCCCATCGGGATCAGCAATGAATTCCTGGGAGAGGAAGCGGAGGTGTCCGTAGAGGACGGTGAACTGGTATGCATGATCCGGTACTATGAGGATGAAGTATAACCATGTAAGCCGGAATGACCGCCTGCGGCAGTAAGTCCGGGGATACCTATTCCTTCAAAGTGGAGAAATAACAGTTGAAAAACGGAAAACTGACGATCAGAGAGGTGGCACCGAATGTCCACCTCCTTGGTGTTTTTACGAAAAAAATCTTTAGAAAATCTTTTGTTTTTTCTGTATGTGAAATTAGAAATTATAACTTAGAATCAGAAACAGACAGGGGAGAGGATCCCCTTGCCGCATGCGGCAGAATGAGAGGGAGTCATGGAGAATAATAAATATCATATTCTCATCGTGGAGGATGATAAGGAAATCCGGGATGGTGTGGAGATTTACCTGAAAAATCAGGGGTATCAGGTATGGAAAGCTGCCAACGGTAAGGAAGGACTGGAGATCGTAGCACAGGAAGAGATCCATCTGGCTATTCTGGATATTATGATGCCGGTGATGGACGGTGTGACGATGTTAATGAAGCTGCGGGAGCAGAATCACGAGTTCCCAGTGATCATGCTGTCCGCCAAGTCCGAGGAAGTGGATAAGATCATGGGATTAAATATGGGAGCGGATGACTATGTGACCAAACCCTTTACACCGTTGGAACTGTTGGCGAGGGTGAATTCCCATCTGCGCAGATATTCCAAATATCTGACGGCGGTCAGTGGGGAAGAACAGGAAAAATCCCATGTGTATACCATCGGTGGACTGGAACTTAACGAAGAAACCGTGGAAGTGACGGTGGACGGAGAAGCAGTGAAGCTGACTCCTATGGAATTCAAGATCGTACAGCTCCTGATCAAGAATCCGGGCAGAGTATTTTCCGCGGATGAGATATACGAGCGTATCTGGAACGAGAAAGCGGTCAACACCGATACCATTATGGTACATGTGCGGAATATCCGCGAAAAAATCGAGATCGATCCGCGAAATCCCAAGTATCTGAAAGTGGTATGGGGTGTAGGATATAAGATCGACAAACAATAAATGCGGATGTGGGAAACAAAGCGTTTCGGCAGACAGAGGGAAATGACCGGAGAGGTGTAAGAATGGAACAGGTAACAGAGGCTGTGAAAGTGGAGACAACAGAAAACAGGGAAAACCGAGGAAACAGAAAGCCTGCAGTCAAATGGCTGATCATCGGACTGATTGTCAGTCTGGCAGCTTCCGGCATTTTTACCGCCTGCTACGGAATCTTCGAGCGTAGAGCGGAGAGCAGGAGGAACGAACAATACATTGCGGATCCGTTGGAGACGTCGAATACGATTACTTATCTGTATCAGAACTGCTATCTGCTCTACCGCGATCTGTATAACAAAGAACACCAGACTTCCTTAAGTTATGGGGAATTATATATGCAGCCCACGGAGGGAAACGAATGGCTCAATGATGACCGGAAGCGGGCAGAAGTGGCATATGGAGATACGGAGGAGCTCACGATACCGGAAGGAGCAGATCCAGAAAACTATGCGGCTCAGGGAATCTTGGCGGCACAGACCGGGGAATACCTGGAAGAACATTTTAATACCCTGGAAAACTCCTTTGGTCAGCTGAATAATTTGTATGATTATAGGATCCGGGATACTAAGACTGGAGAGATCCTAAGTAATCTGGCGGATACGGATATTGTGGCGGAGGACCAGAGCTTTTATCTGACTTTTGTATTTGACGACTATGGAAATGATGCCACCTTAGGGAATACGGTGATCGGATCGGATACGACAACCCTTCGCAAGACAGCGGCGGAAGTGATCCGTAATTGTGGTCTTACGCGAATGGTGGATGCCAATATGGGCAGCGAAAGCTCTGCCGGTCATAATGCCATGTTCCGGCTGGAAATGCCGAAAAATTGTGAGATCACCTTCTGCATCTCCAGACAGGCGGCACAGAGCCTGGGACAGAATGGTCAATATATTTATTATGATCAGGATATGAACAATGTCAGTGTTTACTTTTCCATGGGAGAGCAATATGCATCCTATTATCTGTCCGGATGTCAGCAGATGTTTCTGATCCTGGCACTGCTGGTCTTCCTGCTGGCGTTTGTGTTACCGGGACTTGGGGAAGAGAGAGCCTGGGAGAAGGTGGTGCTGCTGAAGCTGCCTGTCGAGGCGATTGTTGTGATCCTTGTGGGGATCGCCGGCGTCGGAAGTGAACAGGTGGTAGGACTGGTATCCTGGGTGAGAAGCGGTCATGCGCTGAGCACGGTTTTACGGGGAAACAGTGCGCAGATACAGATGGTGACCACAATACTGACCTATGCGTTAAACGTTCTGGCAGTGGCAGCCTTGTTTTTCATTGCCTGGTGCAGCGGTGTATCCCTGCGGGCAATGCGCACCATGGGAATACGCGGATATTTCCATGAGAGATGTCTGTGCTATATGCTGGTTCCTGCCTGGAAAAAATTATGGCAAGGGATCAAAAAAGTGTGGACCGTCGGACGTGATAAGGTGGTGGATGTCTATCATGATGCAGAGCATTTTGATGTGACAAAGGATGCCAAGAAGCTGATCCTGCGGATCGTATTGTGGAATGCCCTGATTCTGGTGATCGTATGCAGCCTTCCGCTGGGAGGAGTGACGATTGCAGTCATTTATTCTGTGGTACTGTATTTTGTACTGCGGCGTTATGTCAGCAAATTGCAGAAAAAGTACGGATTGCTGTTAAAGGCTACCAATGAGATAGCTCAGGGTAATCTGAATGTGACCATAGAGGAAGATCTGGGCGTGTTTGAACCCTTTAAACCACAGATCTACCGGATCGAGGAAGGCTTCCGCAATGCGGTGGCGGAGGAAGTGAAGAGCCAACGGATGAAATCGGAACTGATCACGAATGTATCCCACGATCTGAAGACGCCACTGACAGCTATCATTACCTATGTGAAACTACTTCAGGAGCCGGGAGTGACGGAGGAACAGCGGAAGGAGTACTTAGAGACACTGGATCGTAAATCGCTGCGCCTGAAGGCACTGATCGAGGATCTGTTCGAAGTCAGCAAGGCAAATTCCCAGAATATCACGCTCGACATCCGTGATGTGGATATCGTAAGCATGGTGAAACAGGTCGAATTCGAGATGGAAGATAAGCTGGCGGATGCCGGACTGGATGTGCGGATGAGCATGCCGGAGGAGAAGGTCATCGTGCCGTTAGACAGTCAGAAGACCTTCCGGATTTTTGAAAATCTGTTTGGCAATATTGCAAAATATGCTCTGCCGGGAACCAGAGTCTATGTCAACGGTTTTACGGCAAAGGATGAGGTGACCATTATCTTAAAAAACATCACAGCGCAGGAATTATCCGTATCGGGAGAGGAACTGACCGAGCGATTCGTCAGAGGGGATGCTTCCCGTAACACGGAAGGAAGCGGACTGGGACTGGCAATTGCAAAAAGCTTTACAGAAATTCAGGGCGGAAAGTTCCGGATCGAACTGGACGGAGATTTATTCAAGGTGGTGCTGAACTGGAAAGTAAAGCCAGAGAGTGGGAACCACGGCAATTCCGGGGACACAGTGACGGCCGGAGAAAAAGAAAAACAACCACTGTAATCATAAAAAGCATTACATTGCAATGTTAAAATAAATCAATAAATTGAAGCCAAAACATCCACATTTGCGTAGAAATACGTTAAATGTGGATGTTTTCAATTACAAATGAGTGTGCTACAATAATGGAAACTTCAAGGAGATGTATTTCGTATCTGAAGAGTGAGCAGCTGTGCGGAATGCGCAAGTTGTATGAAGAGAAAAAGGAGCAGTAAACAATGGGAATGACAATGACACAGAAGATACTTGCACAGGCAGCGGGCCTTGCGCAGGTACAGGCAGGACAGTTGATCGAGGCACAGCTGGATCTGGTGCTGGGTAACGATATTACCAGTCCGGTGGCAATCAAGGAAATGGATAAAATGAAGGTACAGGGAGTGTTCGATAAGGATAAGATCGCACTGGTACCGGATCATTTTGTTCCCAATAAGGATATTAAATCTGCGGAGCACTGCAAATGTGTCCGTGAGTTTGCAAGACGCAATGAGATCACGAATTATTTCGAAGTGGGAGAGATGGGTATCGAACATGCCCTGCTTCCGGAGAAAGGTCTTACCGTAGCCGGAGATGTGATCATCGGAGCGGATTCCCATACCTGTACTTACGGCGCTCTGGGTGCATTTTCCACCGGTGTGGGAAGTACCGATATGGCAGCCGGTATGGCTACCGGCAAGGCATGGTTTAAAGTTCCTGCGGCGATCAAATTCAATCTGACCGGCAAACCCGCAGAATGGGTCAGCGGTAAGGATGTGATCTTACATATCATCGGCATGATCGGTGTTGACGGTGCACTGTACAAGTCTATGGAATTTGTAGGAGACGGTATCGCCAATCTGTCCATGGATGACCGATTCACCATTGCCAACATGGCTATCGAAGCCGGCGGTAAGAACGGTATTTTTCCTGTGGACGAGAAGGCTGTTGCTTACATGGAAGAACATTCAAAACGCCCCTATAAGGTATTTGAAGCAGATCCGGATGCACAGTATGATGCAGAATATACTATTGATCTGAGCACCTTACGTCCCACTGTGGCCTTCCCGCATCTGCCGGAGAATACACATACCATTGATGAGATCCACGAGATGGAGCCCATCGCTATTGATCAGGTAGTGATCGGATCCTGTACCAACGGACGTATCGACGATCTGCGCACCGCAGCGAAGGTACTTGCAGGCAGACATGTGGCAAAGGGCATGCGCTGTATCGTGATCCCCGCCACCCAGTCCATCTACATGCAGGCAATGGAAGAGGGACTTCTTAAGACCTTCATCGAGGCGGGAGCAGTGGTAAGTACACCTACCTGCGGACCCTGCCTCGGCGGATACATGGGTATCCTGGCAGAGGGAGAGAGATGTGTCTCCACAACCAACCGTAATTTCGTGGGACGTATGGGACATGTAAAGAGTGAGATCTATCTGGCGAGTCCCGCAGTGGCAGCAGCCAGCGCCATCACCGGCAAGATTTCCTGCCCCTGTGAACTCAAATAAAATAAAAGAGGTAATAGAAAATGAACAACGCAAAAGGAACGGTTTTTAAATTCGGAGATAACGTGGATACCGACGTTATCATTCCCGCAAGATATCTGAATTCCTCCGATCCCGCAGAACTGGCTACCCACTGCATGGAGGACATTGATAAGGATTTTATCAAAAATGTGAAAAAAGGTGACATTATCGTAGCGGAGAAGAACTTCGGCTGCGGATCCTCCAGAGAGCATGCCCCCATCGCCATCAAGGCGGCAGGCGTCAGCTGCGTCATTGCAGAGACCTTCGCCCGAATCTTCTACCGCAATGCCATCAATATCGGGCTGCCCATCATTGAGTGTCCCGAGGCATCCAGGAAGATTCAAAACGGTGACGAAGTCGAGATCGACTTCAATACCGGCGTGATCAAAGATCTCACCACCGGCGAGAGCTTCCAGGGACAGGCATTCCCCGAGTTCATGCAGAAGATCATTGCTGCAGAGGGACTGATCAACTACATCAATAGTAAAGAAGATTAGGAAAAAGGTTTAAGAAAAAGAGCAGCCTGTGCTGCTCTTTTCTGTGGTTATCGAACCACTGCCTTATCTACATCTATCACCGTATAGAAGTCCGGATGGTTCATCTGAATCCGTTTCGTGACAGAGTCAACCACCTCCTGATCGGAGACGGGATAATCATAGGGAACTACGATGTCAAAAATGATATTCGTGTGGGTCGGTCCCTGGACAATGCGGAAATCATGCATGCTGAGTTTTGGATCGATCTGATCCAGATAAGTGTTTACCTCCGCTTTCAGGGACAGTGTCTTGGGATCATTGGTGCTGACGGGATCCATGTGGATCACCGCATTACAGTTTAATTTGCTGCGCAGTTCATGCTCAATGGTATCGATCGTATCGTGCAGGGTCAGAATATTTCCATCGGCGGGAACCTCTGCATGCAGAGAGATCAGTGTTCTGCCGGGTCCGTAGTTATGTACGATGAGATCGTGGATCCCGGTGACAGCATCATAGGAGAGTACGATATCATTGATCTGCTTCACAAACTCTGGTTCAGGGGGCTGCCCCAGCAGAGGACTGATGGTATCCTTCGCAGCTACGAAGCCGGAGTAGAGGATGAACATACCCACCAGTACACCACAGTAGCCATCGATAATGATGCCGGAGGTGGCGGAGACGATGGTGCCGATGAGAACCACCGTGGTTGCCACCACATCGCTTAAACTGTCAATGGCCGTAGCCTTCATGGCTACGGAGCTGATCCGGGTACCGATGCGGCGGTTATAGAGTGCCATATAGCATTTTACCAGGATCGAAAATATCAGGATGCCAATAATGACAGGGGAGTAGTCAGGAGCTTCCGGATGGAAGATCTTGCTTACAGAACTTTTTACCAGTTCGAAGCCCATGAGCACGATCAGGATGGACACTAACAGTCCGGAGATATATTCGATCCGTCCGTGCCCAAAGGGATGATCGGAGTCCGGCTTCTGTCCGGCCATCCTGAAGCCCACCAGCGTAATGATGGAGGATGCCGCATCCGACAGATTGTTGAATGCATCTGCCGTGATGGCGATGGAATGACTGAATAAGCCTGCCAGAGCCTTGGTAGTGAACAGGATCAGGTTGAAACAGATCCCAACGATACCGCAGAGCACTCCATATGCCTGACGAACGCCGGAATCCCTAACGTTTTCATGATCCCTGATAAATAATTTTGCCAATAATGTAACCATAAGATAACCCCTTTTCCCAAATGAGAGTTTAAGAGATATTGTAGCGCATATGAAGGGAAAATACAAGTGCAAGAAATCAGCGGTTGCTATTGCGCATCCGGCATTTTCAGTGTATAATCTCCGTGGATGTAATATAGAAACTTTTATAACGGATCCTGAGGGCAGAGAAATCGCCCCCGGAAACGTACAGGTAATGATAATGAGCATAAAGTAAAAATGGAGGAACGATCGATGAGAAAGAAACCGGTTGTATTAATGATCCTGGATGGCTATGGATTAAATGATAAGACAGAGGGCAATGCCGTAGCAATGGCGAACACCCCTGTCATGGATTCCCTGATGAAGGAGTATCCTTATGTACATGGTAACGCCAGTGGTTTGGCAGTAGGACTTCCCGAGGGTCAGATGGGTAACTCTGAAGTAGGTCATATGAACATGGGTGCCGGCCGTATCGTATATCAGGAGCTGACCCGTATCACTAAGGAGATCCAGGACGGAGACTTTTTTAAGAATGAAGCTCTGTTAAAGGCTATTAATAACTGTAAGAAGAACAACAGCGCCCTGCACCTGATGGGTCTGTTATCCGATGGTGGCGTACACAGCCACATCACCCATCTGTACGGTCTGCTGGAGCTGGCTAAGCAGCAGGGACTGGAAAAAGTATATGTTCACTGCTTCTTAGACGGACGTGATACTCCTCCCGCCAGCGGTAAGAGCTATGCAGAGCAGTTAAATGAAGAAATGAAGAAAATCGGTGTAGGTAAGATCGCTTCTGTAATGGGACGTTACTATGCTATGGATCGTGATAACAACTATGACCGTGTACAGCTGGCTTACGATGCCATGACCGAAGGCAAAGGTCTGACCGCTGCCTGCGGTATCTGCGGTATCCAGGAGTCTTACGACAGAGAAGAGACCGATGAGTTTGTAAAACCTACTGTTGTTGTAGAAGACGGCAAGGCAGTCGGACTGGTGCAGGACAAGGATTCCGTAATTTTCTTCAACTTCCGTCCCGACCGTGCAAGAGAGATCACCAGAGCTTTCTGTGATGATGACTTCAAGGGATTTGACCGCGTGAGAAAGGATATCACCTTCGTATGCTTCTCCGATTACGATCCTACCATTCCTAATAAAGAAGTGGCATTCCACAAGATCGCCATTACCAATACCTTCGGTGAGTGGCTGGCAGCACATGATATGAAGCAGGCACGTATCGCCGAGACTGAGAAGTATGCACATGTAACCTTCTTCTTCAACGGCGGTGTAGAGCAGCCCAACGAGGGAGAGGATCGTATCCTGGTAAATTCGCCCAAGGATGTAGCTACCTACGATCTGAAGCCCGAGATGAGTGCTCCCGCAGTATGTGAGAAGCTGCTTGACGCGATCCGTTCTGAAAAATACGATGTGATCGTGATCAACTTCGCGAACCCCGATATGGTAGGCCATACCGGTGTGATCTCCGCAGCCATCAAGGCTATTGAGACCGTAGATGAGTGCGTAGGCAAGGCAGTACAGGCAGTGAAGGATGTAGACGGCGTTCTGTTCATCTGTGCAGACCACGGTAACGCAGAGCAGATGATCGATTACACCACCGGTCAGCCTCATACTGCACATACCACCAATCCGGTTCCTTTCATCCTGGTAAACTACGATCCTGCCTATACTCTGAAAGAGGGCGGATGCCTGGCAGATATCGTACCTACCCTGATCAACGTGATGGGTATGGAGCAACCCGCAGAAATGACAGGAAAATCTCTGTTAATTAAGAAATAGTAACTGTATCATATTCCTATGACAAGAAATGATTCCTCAGGCACTTTGCACGGTGCCTGAGGATTTTGTAACTGATTTTTACATGATATCTTCTTAACAGCAGGAGGAAGAATTATATTATATGGAACAGAAGAGAAATCTGGTAACTTTAGGAAGTACGGGAATTACTGTGGAGAAGAACTCCTTCGGAGCACTGCCCATCCAGCGTATCTCCAAAGAAGCAGCCATCGGACTGCTTCGCAAAGCCTATGCGGCTGGCGTGACCTTTTACGACACTGCCAGATACTATACCGACAGTGAAGAGAAAGTGGGCGCTGCTTTTTGGGGTATGCGGGATAAAATATATATCGCTACCAAGACCGGAGCCACCACAGCAGAAGGCTTCTGGAAGGAGCTGCATACTTCCCTGGAAAAATTAAAAACAGACTATATCGACATTTATCAGTTCCATAACCCGGCATTCTGCCCGAAGCCGGGAGACGGCACAGGATTGTATGAAGCTATGCTGGAAGCGAAGGACAAAGGCATGATCCGCCATATCGGCATCACGAACCATCGCCTGAATGTGGCACATGAAGCCATCGAAAGCGGACTGTATGAGACTCTGCAGTTTCCCTTCTGCTATCTGGCAACGGATAAGGATCTGGAGCTGGTACAGGATTGTAAAAAAGCAGGCATGGGATTTATCGCCATGAAAGCACTGTCCGGCGGACTGATCAATAATTCAGCAGCGGCATATGCATATCTGGCACAGTTTGATAATGTACTTCCGATCTGGGGAGTGCAGCGGGAGAGCGAGCTGGATGAATTTCTGTCCTATATAGATAATCCTCCTGCATTGACACCCGAATTGCAGGCGGTGATCGACCATGACAGAGAAGAACTGCAGGGAGAATTCTGCAGAGGCTGCGGCTACTGCATGCCCTGCCCCGCGGGAATCGAGATCAACAACTGTGCCCGCATGAGTCTGATGATCCGCAGAGCACCTTCCGCCGCACAGCTGACAGACGAGATGCAGGCGAAGATGCGTAAGATTGAAGAGTGCCTGCATTGTGGCAGATGCAAATCCAAGTGTCCCTACGGACTGGATACTCCGGCACTGCTTGAGAAAAATTATAAGGATTACTGTGAGATCCTTGCCGGAAAAGCGTATTAACGCATAGCAGATCTGAATAATAACCTCCTTATGGGACATACTTACCTAAGAAATAGTAAGTTAAGGATGCCTGTAAGGAGGTTTTTTATGGAAAAATATCTGGAGATCATCGAAGTACACGGAAGGGAGATCCTGGATTCGAGAGGGAATCCCACGGTGGCTGCTGTCGTTACCGTGAAGGACAAAGAGACCGGAAGATGCACAAAAGGTATGGCGGCAGTGCCTTCCGGAGCCAGCACCGGTCAGTTCGAGGCCGTGGAACTCAGGGACGGTGAGACCAGGTATTTCGGTCTGGGCGTGCAGCATGCCGTGAAAAATATAGACGAGAAAATTGCAAGTGTTTTACTGGGAGAAAATGCCCTGGAGCAGATCCGTATCGACAGAATTCTACGGGAGACGGACGGCACGGACAACAAGAGCAGCTTAGGTGCCAATGCCATGCTGGCAGTGTCCATGGCGGTGGCAAGAGCAGCTGCGGAGGCACTGGGCCTTCCCCTGTACCGTTACTTCGGAGGAATCTCTCCGAGACTTCTGCCGGTACCTATGATGAATATCTTAAACGGCGGAAAGCATGCGGCGAACACCGTGGATTTCCAGGAGTTCATGATCATGCCCGTGCAGGCGGAAAACTTTGCGGAGGGGTTACGGATCTGTGCGGAAATTTATCATAATCTGAAAAAACTGCTGGAGGAGAAAGGCTTGTCCACCGGAGTCGGGGATGAGGGCGGCTTTGCACCCAACCTGCCGGATGCGGAGAGCGTGCTGGATTTCCTTGTGGAGGCGATCGAGGCTTCCGGATATGTCCCGGGACAGGATATCAAGATCGCCATGGATGCCGCCAGCAGTGAACTATATAATGAAAAAACGGGAATGTATCATTTCCCCGGGGAGAGTAAGCTGAAGGGAGAGGAAGTCCTGCGGGATACCGGAGAAATGATCTCGTATTATGAACGGCTCGTGGAGAACTATCCCATTATCTCTATTGAGGACGGACTGGATGAAAATGACTGGGACGGTTGGCAGGAGCTTACAAAACGGCTGGGGGAGAAGATCCAGTTAGTGGGAGATGATCTGTTTGTCACAAATACAAAGCGGCTGGATGCCGGGATCAAACTTCATTGTGCTAATGCCATTCTGGTAAAAGTCAATCAGATCGGAACCTTGTCCGAAGCCTTCGAAGCGGTGGAAATGGCACACAAGAATGGTTACAAGGCGGTGATCTCCCACAGATCCGGCGAGACGGAGGATACCACCATAGCGGACATAGCGGTGGCACTGAATGCCGGACAAATCAAGACCGGAGCACCCTGCCGCAGCGATCGTGTGGCGAAGTACAACCGGTTGCTTGCCATGGAAGAGGAGTTAAAGGATGCCGCGGCGTATATGGAGCCGTTTCGCAAGATCTGAATGGCTGCGCAACAAAATGTAAACTACAAAAAATAAAAAATGTATAAACAGGAGGATTTTCATCACCGGAAATCCTCCTGCTTTTATAGTAAAACGATAGAAAAATACATGAGTGAAAGAAAAAGTCAGAATTAATAAATGTGTAAATATACATAAAATAATAGAAAATATGCACTATATGCAGAAGATAAAAATGATAGGCTATTTATATTGAAAAAGATTCTCATAAATATGCAGACATATGTGCGCGATGCACGTACATCCAAGAGACGAAGCAGAAGAAGGGAAAACACGGGAAGTGGCAGATACTTCATGTGTATTTCAGTTGACAGCCTTAGAAAAGTGTTGTAATATAACAAAAGTCGTTGTCGGAAAGTAAAGTACATTTTACGTGCGTGTATACTTGCATACAAATGCGAAAAATGCATTTTATTAATGTCCGTAGGCAAAAGAAAAGCAAGGAGTTGAAGAGATGCTTAAATATATTGCAAAACGTATCGGTCTGGCGCTGATCACGATTTTTACAGTAGCAACACTCACCTTTTTCCTGATGAACATGGTCCCCGGTGGTCCGTTCCTCTCGGAGAAGGCAGTAAGCCCCGCTGCACAGGCAGCCCTGGAGGCAAAATATGGATTGGACAAGCCTTTGTCCCAACAGTATCTGACGTATATGACAGATGCTCTGCACGGTGATTTCGGAGAGAGTCTGAAGCAGAGAGGAAGAACCGTTACTTCTATTATAGTATCCAAGTTCCCTGTATCTGCAAGAGTAGGTGGACTTTCCGTTATCGTAGCGCTGTTGGTAGGTATCCCTTTGGGATGTCTGGCAGCCACCCATCGCGGCAAGGCATTGGACAGTGTGATCTCCGTGATCTCCACCTGTGGTATTGCGGTACCAAGCTTCGTTGTATGTACTCTGCTTCTGTATTTCCTGGGAAGTAAGGTAAAGATACTGCCCACCTACGGAATCGGCACCTGGAAGCATTATGTGATGCCCGTGATCGCACTGGCATTGTACCCAACTGCTTATATTATGAGACTGATGCGTTCTTCCATGCTGGATGTTCTGGGACAGGATTATATGAGAACCGCTACGGCGAAGGGAGTAAAGCCTTTCTTCCGTCTGTTCAAGCATGCACTGAGAAATGCACTGCTCCCCGTTATCACCTATGTAGGTCCTATGATGGCTTATACTATGACAGGAAGCTTCGTAGTAGAGAAGATTTTCACGATCCCCGGTCTGGGCAATGAATTTGTCAGCTCGATCATTAACCGTGACTACACCATGATCATGGGCACCACCATTTTCCTCGCAACACTGATGGTTGTCATGAATGTGCTGGTGGATATCGTATATAAGCTCGTCGACCCCAGGATCAAGTTGAAGTAAGATTAACAGGAAGGAAGATACCGATGAAAGAACCGAATGCTATGAGCTTTCATGTAAAATATAAACCGGAAGATTTTATGCCGGCGAACGAAGAAGAGAAGCAGAGCCAGGTCATCATGCGCGAGAGCGTGGGCTTCTGGCAGGATGGCTTCCGCAGACTTCGTAAGAATAAGGTTGCCATGGTCAGCCTCTTCGTTATTATTGTAGTTATGATCTTTTCCTTTATCGTGCCTGCATTTTATCCCTATGATTACAAGACACAGATCAAAGGAAGTGAGAATCTGCACCCCATGCAGTATTCCGAGAAAGAGATAGAGCGTATGGATGCGGGAGAGAAGGTATTCCCCCATGTGCTCGGTACCGATAAGATGGGCCGTGATTATGCCATCCGTGTTATGATGGGAAGCCGTATCTCCCTGCTGGTTGGTCTGATCGCTACTGCCATCATTTTTGTGATCGGTTCCCTGATCGGTTCCATCTCTGCATTCTTCGGTGGATGGGTGGATCTGATCATCATGCGTATTGTAGATATTATCTATACGATACCGGATTTCCTGCTGATCGTACTGCTGTCCTTTGCGTTAAAGGATCCGCTGGCAAAGCTGGCACAGCTTCCCGGATTCGGATGGATGCAGATCGTAGGATCTAACCTGATCAGTATCTTCATCGTATTCGCATTGCTGTACTGGGTAGGAATGGCACGTATGGTACGAAGCCAGATCCTCACCCTGAAGGAGAATGATTATGTCATGGCAGCCAAGGCTCTGGGAGCCAAGGATGGCCGTATCATTAAAAAACATCTGCTGACCAACTGTATCGGTACGCTGATCGTTACCACCACACTGCAGATCCCTTCCTCTATTTTTACCGAGAGCTATTTAAGCTTCTTAGGTATGGGTGTGGCAGTTCCTCTGCCTTCCCTGGGAAGCCTTGCAAGTGATGCCATTAACGGAATGATCACATTCCCGTACCTGCTGTTTGCACCTTGTCTGCTGATCAGTCTGATCATCTTAAGCTTTAACCTGTTTGGTGACGGACTTCGTGACGCATTTGACCCGAAGCTTAAGAATTAATGGAAGGAGTAGTGAAGATGGATAACAATTATCTGGTAGATATACAGCATGAACGTCTCTCTTTCTTTACTCCTGCCGGAGAAGTAAAGGCACTGAACGATGTCTCCATTCACCTGAAGGAAGGGGAAGTACTGGGCATCGTAGGAGAGAGTGGTTCCGGTAAATCCGTAACCGCATACAGTCTGATGGGACTGACCGCTTATCCCGGTAAGCTGATAGGCGGAGAGCTTCACTTCAATGGACACGAAGTGGAGAAAATGACCGAAAAAGATTTTTCTAAAATGCGTGGTAAAGAGGTATCCATTATTTTCCAGGATCCTCTGACCAGTTTAAATCCCGTATATACCATTGGTAATCAGATCATGGAAGTAATACGTCTGCATACCGATGCGGACAAGAAAAAGGCATATGCAAGAGCAGTGGAGCTTTTGTCTCTGGTAGGTATCAATGAACCGGAGAAGCGTATGAAGCAGTATCCCCACGAGCTGTCCGGTGGTATGAGACAGCGTGTCATGATCGCGATCGCACTGGCATGTGAACCGAAGCTTCTGATCGCCGATGAGCCTACTACCGCACTGGACGTTACCATTCAGGCGCAGATCCTGGAGCTGATGATGGAGCTGAAGGACAAGCTGGGCATGGCGATCATCATGATCACCCATGACCTGGGTATCGTGGCGAGCATGTGTGACCGTATTGCAGTCATGTATGCCGGCCGTATCGTGGAGACCGGTACCTGTGACGAGATCTTCTACCATCCGAAGCATGAATATACCAAGGGCCTTCTGGAGAGTATCCCCCGTCTGGACAGCACGAAGCATGAGAAACTGATCCCCATTGAGGGTAACCCGGTAGATCTTCTGAATCCTCCCGAGGGATGTGCATTCGCACCCCGCTGTAAGAACTGCATGAAGGTCTGCCTGAGAGAGAATCCTCCTAAGACGGATTTTAGCGAGACGCATTATGCACACTGCTTTATGAACCAGAAAGCTGAGATGGAGGGAGGAAATACCAATGAGTGATAAGTTACTTCAGGTTGAACATTTGAAGCAATACTTCCCCGCAGGCGGCATGGGTAAAAACCGTAAGTTCGTGAAGGCCGTGGATGATGTCAGCTTTTTTGTAAATAAAGGTGAGACTCTCGGACTGGTAGGAGAGAGCGGCTGTGGTAAGACCACCACCGGACGTTCTATCTTACGATTATACGAGCCCACCGGCGGCAAGATCACATTTGACGGCAATGTGATCCTGGATGTTGAAAATAAAGTAAAGGCGGATATGCTGCCTTATCGTCAGAAGATGCAGATGGTATTCCAGGATCCTTATGCAAGTCTGGATCCCAGAATGACCGTAGGAGATATCGTAGGGGAAGCCATCGATATTCATAAGCTGGCTGCCAATAAAAAGGAACGTCATGATATGATCATTTCCATGCTGGAGAAGGTTGGACTGAACTCTGAGCATGCGAACAGATATCCTCATGAATTCTCCGGCGGACAGCGTCAGCGTGTCGGCATTGCGAGAGCACTGGCAGTGAATCCTCAGTTCATCGTCTGCGACGAGCCGATCTCCGCACTGGATGTATCGATCCAGGCACAGGTGGTGAATATGTTCGAGGAGCTGCAGGAGCAGATGGGACTGACCTATCTGTTCATCGCACATGACCTCTCTGTCGTAAAACATATCTCCGACCGTATCGGCGTTATGTACCTGGGCAAAATGGTAGAGCTGGCAGACAGCTACGAGTTGGTAGCACGAAGCCTGCATCCTTATACCAAGAGCCTGATCTCTGCAATCCCCATTGCAGATCCCATCAAGGCAAGAGCAAGCAAACGTATTGTTCTGCAGGGAGATGTACCCAGCCCCTTAAATCCTCCTACCGGATGTCGTTTCCGCACCAGATGTCCTTATGCGGATGAGTGCTGTGCACAGAAGGAACCCGAATGGAGAGAAGTGGAAAAGGGCCACTACGTGGCTTGCCACCATGTGGAAAAGATCAATGCCTGAAATTAGGTATTGACAGCTGAGCAATTTAGCTGTTTAATATAAAGCTATACAAAGCATAGTGCTTTTGTATGAAAAGAAAGAGGAGGATAACTTTATGAAAAAGAAGTTAGCTATGCTGCTCACCGCAGCAATGCTGGTAGGTTCTCTGGCAGCATGCGGCAACAGCGACAATGGTTCTTCTGCAACCGGCAGTGCCAGTGCAACTGACAGCACCAAGACCGATGCAGCAGCAACTGAAGTTAGTACCGAAGGCAAACAGCTTACCGTTCAGATCGGTCCCGATCCCGAGACCATCGATCCCGCACTGAACAGTGCAGTAGATGGCGGTAATATGCTGCTTCACTCTTTTGAGTGTCTTCTGACCGTAGACCAGGATGGTAAGATCGCTCCCGGACAGGCTGAGACCTGGGAAGTATCTGAAGATGGTCTTACATGGACCTTCCATCTTCGTGATGGATTAAAGTGGTCTGACGGCAGTGATCTGACCGCAGACGATTTCGTATACAGCTGGAAGCGTGTATGCGATCCCGTAGTAGCAGCTCCTTATGCTGAGACTGTTCTGGGTATGGTTAAGGGCTTTGACGAGGCACAGGCAGGTGATCTGGATGCTCTGGCAGTATCCGCTCCCGATGCTAAGACCCTCGTTGTAGAACTTTCCAATCCTTGCCCTTACTTTGAGTCTCTGGCAGCATTCGCTACCCTGAGCCCTGTTCAGCAGGCAACCGTAGAGGCTAACGGCGATGCATGGGCTACCGCAGCTGAGACCTATATTTCCAACGGACCTTTCTACATTACCGAGTGGGTACCCGGTTCTCACATTACCATGTCCAAGAACCCTAACTACTGGAATGCAGATGCGATCAAGCTTGGCAGCATCAAATTCGTACTGATGGAGGATTCCAACGCAGCTTATACTGCATACCAGTCCGGTGATGTACTGTTCATCAAGGATGTTCCTACCCAGGAGATCCCCAGCTTACAGGGTAACCCCGAGTTCCATGTAGAGCCTAACCTGGGAACTTACTATTTGTCCATGAACCTGGAAGATCCTACATTCGCAGATGTAAATGTTCGTAAGGCTCTGAGCCTGGCAATTGATCGTGATTATGTAGCAAATACCCTGATGCAGGGAACCTACTCTCCCGCATACAACCTCGTAGGTGAGGGCTGGGTAGATACCGACGGCAGCTCCTTCAATGCAAATGCTAACGGTGGTCAGAGCTATATCTCCGATGATTTCGATGCTAACCTTGAGGAAGCTAAGCAGCTCTTAGCTGATGCCGGCTACCCTAACGGTGAAGGACTTCCTACCATCACCTATACTACCAATGATGCAGGTTACCACAAGACTGTTGCTGAGTACTTACAGCAGGCATGGGGCGAGCTTGGTATTAACGTAGAAGTAAATATCGTTGAGTGGTCCAGCTTCACTCCGATGAGACGTAACGGTGAGTACATGGTAGCACGTAACGGATGGGTAGGAGATTACAGCGATCCTTCCAATATGTTAGACCTGTTCTGCACCGGCAACGGTAACAACGATGGTAAGTTCTCCAATGCTGACTTCGATGCAGCTATGGAGAAGGCAGCTTCCACCATGGATACCGCTGAGCGTTCCGCAGCTCTTCATCAGGCTGAGGATGTTCTGATGGAGCAGGTAGGATGCATCCCTGTTGCTTACTACAATGACTTCTGGCTGCAGAGCGAGAAGATTACCGGTATCTGGCATTCCGCTTATGGTTTCTGGTACTTCATGTATGGTGACATCGCAGAGTAAGCTGCGGATCTGATCATTCAGAATAATAACAAAGGATCCCCGTGAGATCGTAAAGATTTCCGGGGGTCCTTTTTTGTGCCGTCTTTTCGATACTGCCTTGTAAAATGTTGTTGCAATTGTGTACAATATATGGTAATATAAAATCTGCTTGACATTAGGAGGTGTGAAATGGAAGCATTAAGAGTAGTAATCAACATAATTTTTATATTGGTATGTGTAGCACTGACAGTGTTAGTATTGATGCAGGAAGGTAAATCCGCAGGACTGGGTTCCATCAGCGGCGCTGCTGAGACCTACTGGGGCAGAAATAAAGGACGTTCCATGGAAGGTATGCTGGTGAAGATCACGAAGATCCTTGCAGTATTCTTCATGTTACTTGCAGTCGTACTGAATCTGAACGTATTTTAATCATTACGAAGGATGACACTCTTGTGTGCATGGCATACAAGAGTGTTTTATTTATTCATAGGAAATTTCTTCCTATGAATAAAAAACGCTCCGCAGGGATCGCACTGCGGTGGTTATGAAATATGTCGCAAAAGCGACCCGCCGCAGGCGGAGAATCTCGCAAGCGAGATTCTTTTTTATATTAAGAGAGGTTACATGAGTAATAACGAAATCAGAGAGAAGAGAAAAAAGGTAATCTGTGATCTGGTGAAGGATGATTTTTACGTTCCGATGAAGGAAAAGGAACTGGCAATATTTCTTCAGGTCGCAAAAGAAGACCGGGAAGAGTTTCGTGAGATCTTGCGGGAACTTTTAGCGGAAGGAAAACTTACCCTGACCGTAAAAGGAAAATATATGAAGTCCAACGGTAAGGTTCTGACAGGAACTTTTATCAGCAATGCCAAAGGCTTTGGATTTGTGGAAGTGGAAGGAAGGGACGAGGATCTGTTCATTCCGGAGGACAAGCAGGGAGGAGCATTCCATAAGGATACCGTGGAAGTGGCACTTCTGCCTGCGAAGACCGGCAAACGCCAGGAAGCGCAGGTCATCCGTATCATTGCCAGGGGAATGACCCAGGTGGTGGGAACCTATGAGCAGTCCAAGAGTAATTTCGGCTTTGTTATTCCGGATAACACGAAGATAGCACAGGATATTTTCGTGCCGAAGGAGTGGTCGAAGGGGGCCATGACCGGACATAAGGTCGTGGTGGAGATCACCGGATACGGCACGAATACGAAGAGCCCTGAGGGTAAAGTCGTGGAGATCCTGGGACATATCAACGATCCCGGTGTAGACATCATGTCTATCGTACGTGGCTTTGACCTGCCGGTGGAATTCGGCGAGAAGATCATGAACCAGGTGGAGAGGGTATCCCAGGAGGTATCCGAGGCGGACTGTGCCGGCCGCAGGGATCTGCGGGATGTGACCATGGTCACCATCGATGGAGAGGATGCCAAGGATCTGGATGACGCTGTCAGTGTATCCTTTGACGGGACATATTACCACTTAGGAGTACACATTGCAGACGTGACAAACTACGTGCAGGAGAATTCCGCTCTGGACAGAGAAGCATTAAAGCGCGGCACCAGCGTCTATCTGGTAGATCGTGTGATCCCCATGCTGCCCCATGCACTGAGTAACGGTATCTGTTCCCTGAACGAAGGCGTGGACCGTCTGGCATTAAGCTGCCTGATGAAGGTGGATGAAGAGGGCGAGATCGTGGACTATGAGATCTGCGAATCTGTGATCCGGGTCAAGAAACGGATGTCTTATACCGTGGTGAAAAAGCTGTTGGAGGAGCCG
This sequence comes from Simiaoa sp., assembly GCF_051972595.1. NCBI lineage: Bacteria > Bacillati > Bacillota > Clostridia > Lachnospirales > Lachnospiraceae > Simiaoa > Simiaoa sp. The sequence goes on from NZ_JBOKRY010000019.1 coordinate 44,369, forward strand.
GAGTGTGTAGAGAATAATGCCGGTGCGACGGATGGAACCGCCGGGGAAAGCGCAGGAACCGTAACAGACTATTCCCAGTACAGGGAACTGCTCCCTATGTTCCAACAAATGGCTGAACTCGCGGACAAACTGCGGAAGAAGAGACAGAAGAGGGGATCCATTGATTTCGATTTCCCAGAGTGCAAGATCCTGTTGGATAAGGAAGGACATCCGCTGGATATAAAACCTTACGAGCGGAACGTGGCTACTATGCTGATCGAGGATTTCATGCTTGCAGCAAATGAGACAGTGGCGCAGCATTTTTACTGGCAGGAGCTGCCCTTCGTCTACCGCGTCCATGATGTGCCGGATCCGGAGCGGATCCAGAAGCTGTCCACGTTCATCAGCAATTACGGGTATTACATGAAGGCGCTGGGGCGCAGGAACAGCAAGGTCTCCACGGAGGAGATCCATCCCAAGGAGATCCAGAAGCTGTTACAGAAGATCGAGGGAACTCCCGAAGAGCCTATGATCGCCAGACTGACCCTGCGGAGCATGAAGCAGGCGAAATACAGCACGGAATGTACCGGACATTTTGGACTGGCATGTCAGTATTACTGTCATTTTACTTCGCCGATCCGCCGCTATCCGGATCTGCAGATCCACCGCATTATCAAGGAGCAGCTTCGGGGACGCCTGAAGGCAGAGAGAGTGGAGCACTACCGGGATATTCTGCCGGAGGTAGCTAAGCATTCTTCCGAGATGGAGCGCCGTGCCGATGAGGCAGAGCGGGAGACGGATAAGCTGAAGAAGGTAGAATATATGGAGCAGCACATCGGAGAGGAATACGAGGGTGTGATCTCCGGTGTCACCGGCTGGGGACTGTATGTGGAACTGCCCAATACCGTGGAAGGGCTGATCCATATTTCCACGATCCCGGGCGACTATTATCACTACAATGAGGCAGCGTGTGAGATGGTGGGAGAGGCTACCGGACGTTGCTTCAAACTGGGAATGCCGGTGCGGATCGAAGTGGAAGACTGCGACCGTTTTATGCGTACCATCAATTTCCGGCTGATGGATAAATAAATCCGCGGTCACAATGAAGCTATACTTCATATGAACCCGGGGGCAAAGGAAAATGTCAGTTCATTGACAAATGTAAAAAATATAGTAAACTGTAACTATTCAGAGTCGTAAAAAAGCTCCGCAGGAGTGTTTTATGAACGGGTTTCTGAATAGTTACAAGGTTTTAAGAGGTAGCCATGGCAAAAGGAAAAGAGTCCCAGAAGCTGATCGCGAACAATAAAAAAGCATATCATGATTTTTTCATCGATGAGACCTATGAGTGCGGCATTGCCCTGCACGGTACGGAAGTAAAGTCCATGCGTATGGGAAAATGCAGCATCAAGGAGGCTTTCGTCCGCATTGAAGACGGAGAAGTATTCGTCTACGGAATGCATGTAAGTCCTTATGAGAAGGGAAATATTTTTAACAAAGACCCTCTTCGTGTGAAAAAGCTGTTGCTGCACAAGTACGAGATCAACAAGCTGTTGGGCAAGATTAAGGAAAAAGGGTATACATTAGTCCCTTTGCAGGTATACTTTAAAGACGGTAAGGTCAAGGTAGAGATCGGACTGGCACGTGGTAAAAAGCTCTATGACAAGCGAGAAGCCATTGCCAAAAAGGATCAGCGCAGAGAGGCAGAGAAGGAATTCAAGGTCCGCAATCTGTGATCCGCAGGCTCTGATTCTGCAATGCTTTACCGCAAGTGCTTGACAGTGTGTGTGCCATCAAGTATACTTGGTCTGACAATTGAATAAGGGGTAGTAAAGGTTTCGACAGGGGTTTTGCAGCTGGAGAAGCGAGTCGCATGGTAATGCGTTAAATGGCCAAATTAAAATTAAACGCTAACGATAATTTAGCATACGCTGCCTAATGGCAGCAGTCGGCCCTAGGGCACTCACACCTTAGGATCCCGGCTTCAAACATGTGAGAAACGACATATGCAAAGCTTTGCGCATATGGGCGTAACATGAAGCTACTGAAATGCTCAGGGTGTTTATTCCCGGGGCGCGGAGGGAATGTCAAAAAATAAACTACACTCGTAGAAGGACAGGGAATAGGCTTTTGGACACGGGTTCGACTCCCGTCTACTCCATAGAAAAGTGCCGTTTTTGCGGCATTTTTTCTTTTTCGTGTAGCATCAACCAAACTCAGTATAAGTGGTATAATTTCCAAAGAGTTTTACAAGGGAGTAATTGACAAGCTATGAAAATGAAACATAACAGATTTCAGAAACGTTTGATAACACAATTGTCATTATGGCTGGCACTGCTATTGACATTCACCGGCTGTGCGGAAAGCACCGTCACGCCGCAGGACAATACCTATGCGATTGAGCAGCCGGCGACGATCCCCTCCGAATTGCTGGAAGCATCGGAGACCGCAGTATCGGAACCCGAATCCGGACAGCCACAGGAATACTCTTCGGATACACGAGAAGCGCAGCAGGTCGTATCTGCAACAGACGTTCCGACAGGAGAGGGCACATCAGCATTTTCCCTCCGGGAGATTCCGGCATACTCCGGCACGCCTTATACAGAAGTCAATGGCAACAAACCTTATTTCACAGAGGCAGATCTGACCACACAGTCCTTCGAGACATACAGCGAGCTGGACAGCCTGGGGCGCTGTGGCGTGGCATATGCCAACGTAGGACAGGAACTGATGCCGACAGAACCGAGAGGGGAGATCGGAGCCGTGAAGCCTACCGGATGGCATCTGGTGAAATACGATAACGTGGACGGAAAATACCTATACAATCGCTGCCACCTGATCGCCTACATGCTGGCGGCGGAAAACGCCAATCCACAGAACCTGATCACAGGAACCAGATATCTCAACGTGCAGGGAATGCTCCCTTTTGAGACGAAAGTCTGCGATTATGTCAAAAATACAGGGAACCATGTTCTGTACCGCGTCACTCCCATATTTGACGGGGATAACCTGCTGGCAGACGGAGTCCTCATGGAAGCCTATTCCGTGGAAGATGCCGGAGAGGGAATTCAATTCTGTGTATTTGCCTACAATGTGCAGCCGGGGATCGGTATTGACTATGCCACCGGTGATAACTGGGCGGAGAGCAGCGGAACCTACCAAAGCACAGCAGCGCCTGTTGCGGTAGAGACACCGGTGCCACAGCCTGAGACCGATACCGCGGTGCAGATCACACCGGAATCATCGGCACCACAGGAATCCCCGGGAATTACTTATGTGCTGAATACCAACACCAAGAAATTCCACTATCCCACATGCTCCAGTGTGGACGATATGAAAGAGAAAAATAAACAGATCTACACCGGTAGCAGAGAAGAGGTCATCAATATGGGATATGTCCCCTGTAAACGGTGCAATCCCTGAAATTTGGTGCAGATCTGGTACAAAAATAAATAAAAACAAAATAAATAAAAATTCCTCAAAAGTTGATTTTCGACAGACATGAAAAAGGTAACACAATTGATATTGTGTTACCCTTGTGTTCAGAGTATGATCTCCTGAAAAATTTTATCCCGGTCATCCTGCTCAATGCCAAGATATCGTTTGGTCACTTCATAAGACGAATGATTATAGATGCTGACCAGCATTGCCGGCTGTACGCCCTGCTGCCAGGCATGGTATCCGAAGGTTTTGCGAAGGGAATGACAGCAGATCACGCCGGGAATATTGTAATAAGCTGCCGCCTTTTTGATGATGCGAAAAGCCTGCACCCGGCTGATGGGTTCATTTTTATTGCTGTGGGGAAAAAGATACTTTTCTGGCTGAATAGGTTTTTGCTCCGTTTGAAGCTGTGCCCGATAAGTTTGAAGACATGCGTGAATATTATGATTGATATAGATGCAGGAGGTCTTTCCCGTCTTCTGCTCTATGATCTCAATATGCTCCTGCCATCTGTTTTGAGAAAAGTTATAAACATCTTCCCACCGCAGAGTAAGCAGATCCGAAATCCTCAGTGCAGTATTCAATCCCAGGATCACTAACAATTGGTTTCTGGCATTGGGGTGGATTTCCTTATAGTAGTTTTTAAAATTTTTCAAATCCTCCAGGTTACGAATTGGTTGTGCTGTATTCATCTGATTCCTCCTAGAAATTAGTGGAAGCCGCATAAAACCGGCGTTTTTTATATATCTGTGAACTATAACATATACTTTCCGGGGCTGCATTTACTTTGGCAAATGAGGGGTTCAATTTTTTCCAAAAAAGGGGTTAAGTTTTCTGCGAGCGTACCGATATACTATGTGAAAGCAAAAAGGTAACACAATATCAAGTTTGTTACATTACGATCAGTATTTCCAAAACACAGCAAATTATAAGGAAATAATCGATTCAAGGAGGAATGGCTATGCTGAGATTATCGGTGAGAGATGAAGAGTTTCTGATGATCGGAGACGATGTGAAGATTGTATTTCTGGGAAGCAGCGGCGGACAGACACGTATCATGATCGATGCCCCAAAGGATGTGAACATCGTACGAAGCAAGGCCATTGAAAAACGGATCCAGGATCCGGAGATTCTGGCGACGATCCCGAAGTATTACAAGAATCCGGAAGGTACCGCCAAGAAGAAAAAATCCAACGTCGTGATCGTACAGAACAAATAACTTCAGATATTGTGGGACAAAAGCTTGCTAACAATGCGGAATCCTAGGGCCGCAGTAACTATTAACCACACACCGCAGATAAACGGATGTATCTGCAAAACTTTTTACACATGGAGGTAAATTATTATGGTAGTACAACACAACTTAACAGCAATGAACTCTAACAGAATGTTAGGCTTAACCACAGCATCCCAGGCAAAGTCCACCGAGAAACTGTCTTCCGGTTACAAGATCAACCGTGCAGCTGATGATGCAGCAGGCCTGTCCATCAGTGAGAAGATGAGAAAGCAGATCAGAGGTCTGACACAGGCTTCTTCTAACGCACAGGATGGTATCAGTGCAGTACAGACCGCTGAAGGTGCTCTGAACGAAGTTCAGGACATGCTGCAGAGAATGAACGAACTGGCTGTAAAGGCTGCTAACGGAACCAATTCCGAAACAGATAGAACTTATATTCAGAACGAGATTGATCAGCTGACCACAGAGATCGACCGTGTATCTGAGACAACGAAGTTCAATGAGACCTATCTGTTAAAGGGTGACAGAAGCTCCAGCGCTTATACTTTTAAGTATGATTCTCAGGCTACGAAAACAGCAACAAATCTGTATCAGGAAGATGGAACTACTACTATTGCAGATGCTGATGCGTTAAAGGCTTATTTGGATGCAAACCCTAATGCGAAGGTTTATAAGACAAAGGGAAGTTGGAGTGCACCTACTGCCGATACATGGGCAGAGGTAGGAGGAACTCGTACTAAATTAACGGCTGATAATATCAGCACTTATTTGAATCCGGATAAGACAGCTAAAGCTGGAGTTACTTTTCATGATGCAGCTGCTGCAGGAAATCCCATAGCTGCAGCAGATGTGACCACGACTTATACTGCACCTACAGAAGCTGTAAAGGATACTGACTACACATATAATTCAAAGCAGTATTATGATGCAGACGGCAACAAGATTCCTGCTAATGCGTTGAATGGTTATTTCAAAACAAGTGATGGCGCAACAGTAGATGTAGATGCTGATTCTACCAAAAAGGCATATGATAAGGACGGCAATGCTGTTACTCCTGCAGCAGCTGATGTTAAAGTTGACAAGACCTTAAAGGGAGTATTGTCTCTGACTCTTCATGTTGGTGCCGATGCTACTGACAATAATCAGATTAGCGTAAAGATTGATTCCATGAGCGCAGCAAGCCTTGGCGTAGATGGCATTAAGGTTGACGGTGCAGATGATACCAATGCGCTGAATGCCGTTGATACTATCAAGGAAGCAATCCAGAAAGTATCCACCCAGCGTTCCGCACTTGGTGCTGCACAGAACCGTCTGGAGCACACCATCAACAACCTGGACAACGTTGTAGAGAATACCACTAGCGCAGAGAGCCAGATCCGTGATACCGATATGGCTACTGAGATGGTTAAGTACTCCAACAACAACATCCTGGCTCAGGCAGGTCAGGCTATGTTGGCTCAGTCTAACCAGTCCAATCAGGGCGTACTGTCTCTGTTACAGTAATCTTAACCACAGTTTGATCCAAAACATTATTAGAATTAGTTGTGTAAAAACTAACATAAAAAGGTTCCGCCGGAGGATTCCGGTGGAACCTTTTTGCTGCAGACCAGTCAGAAACGAAAGCATTAAAAAAGCAACCGCCCATTGCCCAAGGTATCGGTTGCTTTTTTAGAACCATAAACTGAGACGAACCGTTGCTGTACGGTAGCACTCTTTTTGTAAGTAAATGTTATCACAAGGGTGTATTTTCGTCAACAGTTTTCATGATGTCATTTTTCATAAGTTGCACTTCAAATTCAGCAATTCCGGTGGAACCTTTTTGCTGTGAACAGCCTGAAAATAGCAGTAATACGGCACTTGGTAAAAATGCACAAAATCCAAATCCGTGAAAATAGCCAATTTCAACATACTGAATTTTGTATACTTATTTCGCAGAAATTCATAGGAAAACAGTCCTCTATACCTTATAATAAACGTGGGTGCTGCCAAAACGGTAAGCGGTTCGCCTTTCGCCAAAGTGGGAACATTTTGAGAACTTCCAGTATTATCGGAGGTGATACGAATGGGAAATTTAACGAAAGGTACATAAATGATAGAAACAGTGGTTGGCGCTGTCGGTATTGTAGTTACGATGATCAGCATCATCGTGACCGTGATCAGTATCGTGCAGACCAGTCAGAAACGAAAGCATTAAAAAAGCAACCGCCTCCACCAAAGGTACAAGTTGCTTTTTTAGAACTATAAACTAAGGTGAACCGTTGCTGTACGGTAGCACTCTTTTTGCCTTTTAATACTAACACTTTTTTTACGATGCGTCAACATTTTTCGCATACTTGCAATCATTCTGCAAATGCTATAGACTAAGAGTAATCTACATTGATCTGAAAACAGTAAAGGAGATCACTATGTGCACAGCAGCAACTTATAGATCGCAGGATTTTTATTTTGGCAGAACTTTTGATTATGAATTTAATTACGGAGAAGAAGTGGTGGTAACACCGCGTAATTACTCTTTTCAGTTACGGCATCAGAATGCACTGACTGAGCATTATGCCATGATCGGTATCGCTCATATGGTAGGGGATTATCCGCTGTATTATGATGCGGTCAATGAGAAGGGTCTGGGTATGGCAGGTCTTAATTTCGCGGGTAACGCCGTATATCGTAAGCCCAAGGAGGGCAGAGACAATATCGCACAGTTCGAGTTCATTCCCTGGATCCTGGGACAGTGTGCTACGGTGCAGGAAGCCCGGACGCTGTTAGCCCACATCAATCTGGTGGACACGCGGTTCAGCGAGCAGTTTCCGACATCACAGCTGCATTGGATCCTGGCGGACAGGGACGAGGCAATTACGATAGAGGCAGTCGAGGAAGGACTGAACATCTATGATAATCCCGTAGGAGTATTGACGAACAATCCTTCCTTTGACAAGCAGCTGTTCCGGTTGAATGATTACAGCTATCTGTCTCCGGACCAGCCGGTGAACCGTTTCTCAGAGCAGCTTCAGCTGCAGCCGTACAGCCGCGGTATGGGAGCTATGGGGCTGCCCGGTGATCTGTCCTCTGCCTCCCGTTTTGTCCGGGTGGCTTTTACGAAAATGAATTCTGTATCGGGGACCTCGGAGTCTGAAAGCGTCAGTCAGTTTTTCCATATCTTAGGAAGCGTGGCTCAGACGAGAGGGTGCTGTCGTCTGGAAAACGGTAAGTATGAGATCACCATTTATACTTCCTGCTGCAATGCGGACAGGGGGATTTATTATTACACTACCTATGAGAACCACCAGATCACAGCCGTGGATATGTACCGGGAGAACCTGGATGGGGAGATCCCCGTGCATTATCCCCTGGTGCAGGGAGAGCATATCTTAGTGCAGAATGCGGCAGATACAATGGAGGAAAATTTGTAAATGGATGTAGAACAGAGAGAATATGTAGTGTCCGGCTTCGCCTTCTATTCCGAGAGGGATGCCGGACTTGCGGAGCAGGAACGGCAGAAGATCGCCTATCTGGATAAGCACATTGACCATGCGGATATTCAATCGGTTCTTGCCATTTATAAAAAAGCGCTGGAAGACCGGGTGTTCCGTACTCCGGTGGGACTGGAGTATCTCAGGGAGCTGCAGGGAGAGCTGTGCGCCCGGGAAGAAGAATTGGGGGAGGAAGTACCTCCGATCCCTCTGTGGACGAGTTTTGCCGATGTCAGAACGAAGACGTCCCCTGCCAGAAGACGGATTCAGCCGATGCCGGAAGATGGGGGCAAAAAGGCGGGTCTCCACCTGTCAGTGATCATGAACATCGTGATGATTGTGGCGATCATTGCCATGTTTGTGATCACATTGAATTCCGACCAGCCCAATATCCTGAATTACGAGCGGAATCTTCAGAATAAATACGCTTCCTGGGAACAGGAACTGACCCAGAGAGAGCAGACAGTGCGGGAAAAAGAGAGAGAATTACATATAGAAAATACTGAAAATACAGGGAATACGGAGACCGAGGTTTCACAGAATTGACATATTTTCGCGCTATACTATGTCTACAACAGAAAGGTGAGGGTGTGTATGGACAGACTGAAAATACTGGTAGTAGATGATGAGAGCAGAATGCGTAAGCTGGTCCGGGATTTCCTGGTGAAGAGTAATTTTGAGGTGCTGGAGGCTGGGGATGGCGAGGAGGCACTGGATATTTTTTATAAGGATAAGGATATTGCACTGATCATTCTGGATGTGATGATGCCGAAAATGGACGGCTGGCAGGTATGTCGGGAGATCCGTGTGAATTCCAAAGTTCCTATTATTATGCTGACAGCCCGCGGAGATGAGAGAGACGAGCTGCAGGGCTTCCAGTTGGGAGTGGACGAGTATATTTCCAAGCCCTTCAGCCCCAAGATCCTGGTGGCGCGGGTGGAAGCAATCCTGCGCCGGACGAACCAGTTAGGGCATGACGAAGCACTGACCTGCGGTGGGATCACTGTGGATAAGACAGCGCACCGTGTGATCATAGACGGCAAAGATGTGGACTTAAGCTATAAAGAATTCGAGCTTCTGACCTATTTTATGGAAAATAAGGGAATCGCCCTGTCCAGAGAGAAGATACTGAACAACGTATGGAACTATGATTACTTCGGGGATGCCCGTACCATTGATACCCATGTGAAGAAGCTGCGCAGCAAGCTGGGCGAGGAAGGTAATCTCATCAAGACCATATGGGGAATGGGGTACAAAATGGATGAAACAGTGGAATAAACAGCAGAAGAAAAAAGTGCATTCTATCAGGGGACAGTTCGCCTGGATATTTATCGGGCTGATGATCGGGACGATCCTTTTGTGCCTGCTGCTGAATTACATGTTTTTAGGCAGAGTCTATATGCAGAGCAAGCTGGATGTCATTCACGATGCTTATGAGACGATCAAGCAGGCGGCGGAGAGCGACAGCTATGGTTCCGAGGAATTCGCCAGAGAACTGGATGATGTGTGCAGAAGCTATAACATGACAGTATGTGTCATGGACGTGAATTCCAACATGAAATATGTATCCATCAACGGTGGTGAGAGACTGGAGAACCGTCTGATCGGCTATGTGTTCGGCTTCGGAACACTTCCGGATAATGAGCGGGTCATCGAGAACGGTGATGACTATGTGATCCAGAGAACCGGGCAGGAGAATAAGGAATATTTAGAGATCTACGGCAGGCTGAACACCGGAATCTCTTTTATCATGCAGACGCCGCTCTCCAGTATTCAGGAGAGTGCCAGGATCGCCAATCGGTTTTATATGATGATCGGCTGTCTGGGAGCACTGGCGGGCGGTATCATTATCTGGTTTGTCTCCAGACGTGTGACGAAGCCGATCCTGGAGCTGAACGATATCTCACAGCGGATGGTACAGCTGGATTTTGAAGCAAAATATCAGGGCAGGGCGCACAATGAGATCGATCTGCTGGGGGAGAACATTAATAAACTGTCCGATTCCCTGGAACAGACGATTTCGGAACTGAAGACTGCGAATAATGAGCTGCAGCGGGATGTGGAGAAAAAGGAAGCTGTCGATGAAATGCGTAAGGAGTTCCTGGCGAATGTCTCCCATGAACTGAAGACCCCCATCGCTCTGATCCAGGGCTATGCGGAAGGACTGCAGGAGGGCGTCAATGACGATCCCGAGAGCAGACAGTTCTACTGTGATGTCATCGTGGATGAAGCGGCGAAGATGAACAACATGGTGAAAAAGCTTCTGACGCTGAACCAGCTGGAATTCGGTAACGATGTGGTGACTATGGAGCGTTTCGACATTACGGCACTGGTGAAGAATTATATCCAGTCGGCGGCAATTCTGACCAGACAGAACGATATCACGGTGCGGATGGAAGAGTATCCTCCAATCTATGCCTGGGCGGATGAATTTAAAATAGAAGAAGTATTTATGAACTTTTTCTCCAACGCGGTGAATCACTGCGAGGGTGAGAAGATCATCGATGTCAAAATGGAACAGAAGGATGGCAGGGTGCGCGTATCGGTATTCAATACCGGTAAGCCGATCCCGGAGGATTCCATCGGCCACATCTGGGAAAAATTCTATAAAGTAGATAAAGCCAGAACCAGAGAATACGGCGGCAGCGGTGTGGGACTGTCCATCGTGAAGGCAATCATGGATTCCATGAACCAGCCTTACGGTGCGATCAATTACACCAACGGTGTGGAATTCTGGTTTGAATTAGAGACAAAATAATGATATTAAAAGGATATATTTTTATATGAGGGAAGAACAGATGCAGGAGGCACCGGTAAAGGTGCTGCTAGTCGGTGTGGACATCGGGGAAGAAGCGGATTTTGAACATTCCATGGAAGAACTGGCAAGTCTGGCAGAAGCCGCGGAGAAGGAAGTCGTGGGCCAGATCGTACAACGGCTGGATCATGTGAACAAAGCATTGTATATCGGAACGGGCAAGGTGGCTGAGGTACGCAGAATGGCGGAGGAGAGAGGTGCACAGGAGGTCGTATTTGATAATTCCCTGACGCCTTCACAGGTACGTAATCTGGGCAAGGAGCTGGAGCTTACCGTCATTGACCGTACGAACCTGATCCTTGACATATTTGCCATACGGGCACAGACCAGAGAAGCCAAACTACAGGTGGAGACAGCAAAACTGCAATATATGCTTCCGAGACTGGTAGGTATGTACGATGCACTGAGCCGTCAGGGCGGCGCCAGCGGCAGTATGAGTAACAAGGGTACCGGTGAGAAGAAGCTGGAGCTGGACAGACGTAAGATCGAACACCGGATCACGGAACTGAAAAAGGAGCTGGAGGATGTCAGCAGGACCCGGGATGTGCAACGCAGGAAAAGACAGCAGTCCCGGACTCCGCAGGTGGCGCTGGTGGGCTATACCAATGCGGGAAAGTCTACGATCCTGAACCGCATGGTGGAGCAGTTCGGAGAGCTCCCGGAGAAGACGGTCATGGAAAAAGATATGCTGTTCGCCACATTGGAGACCAGTGTCCGCAGTATAGATACGGGGCACAATAAGCCGTTTTTCCTGACGGATACGGTTGGATTCATTCATAAGCTGCCCCACGGTCTGGTAAAGGCATTCCGCTCGACCCTGGAAGAGGTAAAATACGCAGATCTGCTGGTCCAGGTGGTGGATTTTTCCGATGAAAATTACAGACAGCAGATGCAGGTCACTGCCGATACTCTGAAGGAACTGGGAGCAGGTGACATTCCGCAGATTGTGGTGTATAATAAAGCAGACAAATGCGGCATGGAACCGCTGCCGCAGAAGAGACAGGAGCACTGGTATCTCGCCGCAGGGCAGAATACCGGTATCCGTGAACTGGCAGAAGCCATTGAACAGCAGGTCTATATGGACAATGTGGATTGTACTTTCCTGATCCCGTACAGCGCGGGGAATGTAGCTTCCTATCTTATGGAAGAGGCGCAGGTTTTTTCTACGGAGTATAGGGAAGACGGTATTTTGATTCATGCGGACTGCCACAGGCAGGACATGGAGAGATACAAAGATTACGTGGTGCAATAGATCATGCAATGCAGGGAGGATATTATATGGAACAGAATACACAGCAGGACAGAGCAAAGCTTTTGGAACAACAGGCAAGGGAATACCTGATGCGTTCCAATGATCCGATTTTTACACAGTATGTACAGCAGTTGATTCCCAGAATACAGAAGCAGCCCCAGTATGTGGAGCAGTTACAGGCAGAGCTGGATAAAAGCGTGGAATACTGGCACCAGAGACAGAAACTGAATGCGGAAAGAGCAGAAAGTGCTGCCGCAGGGCAGATACAGGAGTCCGTACAGCCTTCTACACAGGAGCCCATGCAGGAACAGCTGATAGGGCAGGCTGTTGGGCAACCGGCAGGACAGTTCACTGGGCAGCCGGCAGGACAGTTCGCTGAGCAACCGAGAGGACAGTCCACTGTGCAGCCGGCAGCAGAGACAGTAGTACCGGGGACGAAGAAAAAGCAGAATGCGGAATATTTCATTGGAACCATTGCTCTTTCTGTGATGGGAGGCGTATTTATCCTGACAGCCCTGGTGCTGATGGGAATGTATTTCATGAACGGATGGATCAAGGGAATCTCTCTGTATGTGGTATCCCTGGGCGTAGTGCTGTTAGCAGAGCTGTTGATCCGGAGAAAATTACCGAAGCTTGCACAGATATTTTCGGCGATCGGCATGGCAGCTTTGTACCTGTCCACCATGATCAATACGCTATCCTTACATAATTTCGGGATGCTTCCCGCAGCTTTGATCATTGGTGTGATCACCGTAGGCACGGTATTGCTGAGCCGGAAACGGGATTCGCTGATCCACAGACTGCTGGGGATTGCTTCCTGCTGGCTTTGCGCCTATCCGTTATCCATGTCCTCCGGGTTATCGATGGCGGAGGTCCTGATGGTAATGGGATTGATCCTGATCCTGAGTATGTTGTGTGCCTGCGTACCGGTGCACAGATTCCATACGGCATCACAGCTGATCCTGTTTGCCAGTACCACAGTGCTGTTTCCGATGGTTGTAGGCTGCATCGTGTGGACACAGAGCATGCCGGTTGGTGTTGGAGTTGCCGCTTATAGTGTATTTTTCCTGATAGCTCATCTGATACTGGTGGTACAGACCCGTTATGCGCAAATAGAAAAGCAGACCGGACATGTGGTGAAAAGCGGAGGACTGCTTGCAGTATACATCGCATTTATTCTGGTATCCGGAATCATGACGGGTGCGGGTATGGATGATTATTGGAGAGCAGCAGAGACGGATGGATATATAGGCATTTTTGCCCTGACCGGAATCGCATTTGTTATCACAATTCTGACTGTGATCGCTTTGCGGAAGGCGGAAAAAGGATGGCAGAAATGGATTCCGTGCTATTTCTTTAGTTTTGTGACTTTCTGTGGATTTTCAGTGATAGAGAATGATTGGGGAATTGTGATCTGTGCTACGGTATTGCTGATAGCAGTAAAAATACTGTCACGCCTGGCAAAAGGGGGCCTTGCTGCACTGGATGCCATACTTACTACGGTATATTGTATCCTGCTCCTGATGAACGGGAAGGAGATCCCTTATGCTTATGTACTTTTGGCGGGAACGATCCTCAGTATGTTCCTTGTGCATGAATGGAGTACCTACCAGGAGATCGTGCTGACTTTTTCACTGGCATTTTTTGCTTTGGCACATTTGATGCCTATGATAAAGCTGCCGGCATTTTCCGGAATTCTCTTCGTGAGCATTCTGCTGTTCAATAATGTGAATTGTATGCGGGGTAAGGGAATCCTCGTATTTAACGTATTCGTACTGATCGGACAGGTCGGAGCACTGATCGGTCTGGCAGACCCGGTATATCGGAATTCCTACATTACTTATTTATGTATGTTTGTGTTTGTGCTGGCTTATCTGGTGCTGACCCTGCAGGAAAAATATTATAAGAACTTTAAACACAGAGAACTGATCTTTGTGATATTCCTGACCTATATGGCACTGATCGTCAAAACGAATATCCCTGTGATCAACAGTATTCTGATCATGCTGATCGCACTGGTAAGCGTGACTGCCGGTTTCGTGAAAAAGGATAAGCCCGTCAGAATCTATGGCTTAGTGCTTTCTCTGTGTACTTGTGGTAAAATAGCTTTATATGATTACTGGGGCGCACCGATCCTGCAGAAGACCATACTTTTCTTCGTGGTAGGTGTAATTGCTCTTGTAATTGCCGGAATCTATATTATACTGGAAAAGAAATGCAATGAGTGATGTAAGAGCCAGGAAGAAAGAAAAAGGAATAAAATTATGACAGGACGTAATAAAAACATTGTATGCGGAGCCTTATTATGCACAATGATGTTATCCATGACAGCCTGCGGCAATGAGATTCCGAATCTGACGGAAGAGGAATCCCAGCGGGTCGGAGAGTATGCGGCAGTGACACTGCTAAAATACGATGCCAATAATCGCAGCCGCCTGGTAGATCCCGAAATGGTGATCGCCAAATTGGAAAAGGAAGCGGCGAGGGAAGCAGCAAAAGCAGCACAGGAAGAGGCGAAAGCAGAAGAGACGGGTAGTACCGGTACCACAGAAGTGACGATGCCCACGGCGCAGGAAGATATTACTGCCAGCATGGAAGAATTTTTTGGACTGCCGGAGGGTGTCAGCATTACTTATGAGGATTATATGGTAACAGATTCTTATCCCGAGGACTGGGCTACGGATGAGTATTTTGCATTGGATGCATCCACTGGGAAGAAACTGCTGGTGCTCAGATTCTGTCTGACGAATGGAACAGAGCAGGAAGAGAAGATCGATCTGCTGAATACGAACTCCAGATATATTATTACAGTGAATGACAGCATCAGGGCAAATGCACTGACTACCATGCTGCCGAATGACATGTCTACCTATGAGGAGACACTGGAACCCGGACAGTCACAGGAACTGGTACTATTACTGGAAGTAAACGAAGATGTGGCAGGTGCCGTACAGACGATAGCACTTCGTCTTAAAAATGCATCAAATGAATATACAATTCAATTATTGTAGATATTTTTTGAAAAAAATAAAAAACAGTGTTGACAAGTGGAAGATAGGGTGATATACTCAGTTTCGTTGTTGCGGCAGTGCCAAGACAACGAAACAGCTTCCAATAAGACTTAAAAAGTTTTTGAAAAAGTTGTTGACAGATACCGACAAGGTATGATAAGATATCAAATGTCGCGAAAAACGAAAGCTTTTCAAGACAAAAATGTTTTTAAAAAAGTTGTTGACAAACGAAAGCGGTCGTGATAAGATATCAGAGTTGCC
>NZ_JBOKRY010000020.1:0-59541 GCF_051972595.1 Simiaoa sp.
ATGCTATTAATCTTCCTTCCATAATATGTATCCTTTCTTTGTAGTTCTGTAAATTACGATTTGTATAACAGAAGTCTAACACATGTTGATAAAAAATACTACATCCAAACTAATGTCTGTGATTTGTTTTCCATAATAGTTTCCTTTCAAAAATATTTTATATTTTCTATATCTTGGTGTTTGAAAAACAGCCTCATAGACGTTTGTTAATGCTTGTACTCATTACCTTAAAACCACAACCTCTTGATGCAGACACGTTAAAATATTTATAGGCACAAGAGGAAAATAGACGATTTTGAAATAGTCTGAATATTTCAGATATTGTCAGAAAGCAGGTGCCTATGAAGACAACAGCAGTTGAAAAAGGATTACAGTTTGAAAAAGCAGTAGGCAGATTGTCCGTGATCGTTGGCACACGGCAGAATTGGAGAAAGCGATAGACAATATCCACAAAAAACAGGCATAAAAATACGAGGTTTTCTTCCCATATCATATAGAAGATTTACCTCTTTTTTAATTGAACATTTGTTCGATTCATGTTATAATATCATTGTGTTAATCGAAACGAAAGCGGATGCGATTTTCCGATTGTTAGATGCCCTCTAGTAATACAAAGGAGGGGATGCCCATGAATACAATGGAAGTACTTACTCTGTTGTTAGTTGTCTTTGCAGCTCTATCATACATCGACAGACATGGTGACGATAATAACAAAAAGAAATAGCATCCTCCGTCCAAAGTGAATGCTATTTCTTTTCTAGTCTAACTGAGGGCAAATCGGAATTTTCACCTCCGACAACCTTTCTAAGTAGATTATACACCATGAGGGGTTGAGAAATCAATCCCTCTTTTTTTTCGGATAAATCCATAACCTTTTTGGTTGTCATATCTTGTTACCGTTCCGAACATCCTCTTCGCTCCTCCCGTTCTTCTAATGAAATGTAGATTTCTTTTTTGACACACTTACTATCATTTATTTCCTAATATTCCTTACATGGCTTAATCTGCTCCTTCTCATATTTTCGGGCATAAATAAACAAGCCCCTTAACAATTACATTACCAGTAGGTAATATACCTGTTAAAAAGCTTCCCCTGCTTTAAAAAGTCGATGTTATCGGCTTTTTTGTTTCTGTTTTGGATACTATTAGATACAATTTCACCCCGGCACGACGCGATTTATAGACCCGCGCCATGCCGGGGTGTTGTCTTTGCAGCTATATTATCAGATCTCCTCTTTATCCGAATCCGGCGCGATCACGGATCCGATCGCGGTAGCGTAATCGGAGTACTCCGGAATACTGATCTTCACGTCCCACAGGCTCTTGAAGTCCTCGATGATCTGGCGGCACTCGAAGAATTTGGTCAGACCGCCGATGAGAATGTAATCCTTGATACCGGTGTTCACGGAGGCTAAGATTCCAGCCTGACATATATTCTCGATGACCATATGTACAATACCGGCTGCAATGTCTTCGGGTTTGGACTGGGCATCTGCCTTGCCGAAGTTGGATGCAGTCACATCCAGGTTCAGACCCGGGAGCTTTTCCTTGGCGAGATCACCGATCCGCAGATCGATCTTCGTCACATCACCCTTGCGGGACAGGGGAACGATCTCATGGATGTCTCCGGTGTTCAGCATGATCGAGGACAGTCCGCAGATGGTTCCGCCGCCCAAGCCGACACCGCCTAAATGCTTCATCTCATTTTCAGTGACTTTGACGAAGAAGCTTCCGGTGCCCATGCTGATGACGATGACTTCCTTTTTATCCGTGAGGTAATAACCGCCGGTTCCGGTGGCTATGAATTCGTCTACCTTATAGGTAGGACGATCATATACCGCTTTCTCCACATATTTGCTTCCAACGCCGGTGATGTAGACACCTTCTACATCCGGTAGTTCCAGGTTGTTCTCATACAGGTATCTGCCGAATGCGCCATAGAGAGATGCCACCTGGCTGTCAGCCTTGACCGCCATGGGTGGAAGCATATGTTTCCCTTCAAAAGCAACGATCTTCGTTGTGCTGCTGCCGATATCAATTCCTATTTTTACAGGCATGTTTTGCCCTCCTCATATCTTTTGACCATTGCTGGTCTCTTTTTCAAATGCATTTCACAGTTTAGGATCATCAGCCAAATACTTTATCGACCGCATCCTGCACGGAGCTTACGCCGATGACCCGGATCTTACTTCCCTTTTTGCACTCTTCCAGTGACACGTAAGGCACCACGCATTCCTCGAAGCCCAGCTTCTCGGCCTCTGCCACACGTTGTTTTGCCATGCTGACTGCACGGACTTCACCGCTTAAGCCCACTTCTCCGAAGGCAACCATCTTCGGGTTCAATGCCTTATTCCGGAAGCTGGACAGAATCGCCAGCACGATCCCTAAGTCAATCGCCGGCTCCTGGATCTTAATACCGCCGGTGATATTCACATAGGCATCACAGGAGGATAACTGTACTCCCGAACGCTTCTCCAATACTGCCATCAGGAGATTTACGCGATTAAAATCCGTACCGGTAGTCTGTCTTCTGGGAATGCCGAAATTACTGTGGCACACCAGCGCCTGTAGCTCGATCAGAAGCGGTCTGGTGCCCTCCATGGTACATGCCACCACAGAACCGCTGGCATTCTCCGGTCGACCGTTCAACATATATTCCGAAGGATTCTTGACCTCTGCCAGCCCCGTCTCCCGCATCTCGAAGACACCGATCTCATTCGTGGATCCAAAACGGTTCTTCACGCCCCGCAGGATACGATAGGACGCATGTCTGTCCCCTTCAAAATAAAGTACCGTGTCTACCATATGTTCCAGCACTCTGGGACCTGCCACCGTACCTTCCTTGGTCACATGACCTACAATGAAGATCGAGATTCCCAGTCCTTTCGCCAGCTGCAACAGGATGCCTGTGGATTCCCTCACCTGGGATACGCTTCCCGGTGCCGCCGACACATTTTCGTTGTACATGGTCTGAATAGAGTCAATGATCACGACCTCCGGTTTACTCCTGCGGATCACTTCACCGATAATGTCCAGATTCGTCTCGCACAGTAGGAACATATGCTCCGAAAAAGTGCCCAGGCGATCCGCCCGCATCTTGATCTGTACCTTGGATTCCTCTCCGGAGATATACAGTACCTTATGTCCCGCCGCAGACAGATTATGACAGACCTGCAATAACAGTGTGGACTTACCGATTCCGGGGTCTCCGCCTACCAGTGTCAGGGATCCCTGTACGATACCGCCTCCCAGCACCCGGTCCAGTTCTTTGATCCCGGTGAGGGTCTTATTCTCCTCCCGGATGGCGATCTCGGACAGTACACAGGGTTCTGATGCCTCTCTTCTGTCTCTCTTCGCACCGTTTCCGGTATTCTTTAATTCTGTTTTATCTATCGTCTCTTCCACGAAAGTATTCCACTCTCTGCAGCCGGGGCATTGTCCCAGCCATTTCGTGGATTCATAGCCACAGTTCTGACAGAAAAAAACGGTGGCTGTCTTTCCTTTTGCCATGCTATCTCCTCAATAGACGTAATAGCTATTCCGGGCCCCTTTGCAACACCGCCTCTGACAGACCCTGAATATTTAAAAAAGAGCCCAGTCACGAAGTACTACAATATCCTCCGTGCCTGGACTCCTTTGCAGTGCGTCCTTACGCCTCTACGATCTTAACAGGTACTTCACCTGCTGCTTCCAGTTCTACGCTTAAGCTCAGCTTGCCGCCAAGTCCGGTCTTCATGGTTCCTACGTTCTTGCCGTCGATCAATACTTCGTACTCGGTATCATCCTTCAGACCTACGGTGATCTGGGAATCCTCATCACCCTCTACGATGAACTCCACGCTGTTGTCAGATTCCTTAAACTCCAGCACACTGGTTCCGGGAACAGATTCATATAAAAACATGCCGTTCTTCTCTAACTTTGTCATCTCATTGTAGGTCTTAACCTTCAGCAGATCTCCTGCATGCTCATAATCTTCTACCTTTGCCTTCTTGGCCAGCTTGTGATTACCAAAGCTGATAGATCCGTCTGCTTCACTGCGAAGTATTTCTTCCACTACTGCCATCTGTCTGTCCTCCTGAAAGTAACTGCATCCGCTATCTTTTTCTTTTGTCCTTTGCGAATGGGGTTTTGAATAGTTACAGTATAATATATCTCACACTGTTTTTCTACAAAAAATTTTATTTATTTTTAACCGTAAATACCACTTTTCCGTCCTTGAATCCGGCGGATACTTTATCTCCCGGTACCACCTTTTTCTGCAGGATTTCCTCTGCCAGAGCATCCTCTACCACCGACTGGATCGCACGCTTTAAAGGTCTTGCCCCCATCTTGTTATCCGCATATTTGGATACCAGATGTTCCTTCAGCGCCGCGGTGATAGTCAGATGAATTCCAAGCTGGTTCTCACATCTCTTATAGAGATTGGCTGCCAGCAGATTCACGATCTCCTTCATGTTCTCATTATTCAGCTGATGGAACACGATAATATCATCAATACGGTTGATGAATTCCGGCTTAAAGCTGTGCTTTACCTCTTCCATGACACCCGCTTTCATCTTCTCGTAATCTTTGGTCTCACTCTTCTCTGTGGCAAAGCCCAGATTCTTGGGATCCACGATACGCTGTGCACCCGCGTTGGAAGTCATGATCAGTACGGTATTTTTGAAGCTGACCTTACGTCCCTTGGAGTCCGTGATATGACCGTCATCCAGCACCTGTAAAAGTACGTTAAATACATCGGGATGAGCCTTCTCGATCTCATCGAACAGCACGACAGAGTAGGGATTGCGGCGTACCTTCTCGCTTAATTGTCCGCCTTCTTCGAATCCCACATATCCGGGCGGTGACCCGATCATCTTGGAGACTGAATGTCCTTCCATATATTCGGACATATCGACACGGATCATGGCATCCTCGGAACCGAACATTGCCTCTGCCAGTGCTTTGGACAGCTCTGTCTTACCCACACCGGTAGGTCCTAAGAACAGGAAAGAACCAATGGGACGGTTGGGATCCTTCAGGCCCACACGGCCTCTGCGCATTGCCTTAGCCACTGCACTCACTGCTTCTTCCTGGCCGATGACACGCTTGTGCAGGGTCTTCTCCAGCTTTAACAGCCGCTCACTCTCTTTTTCCGCCAGCTTCTGTACGGGAATCTTCGTCCACTGGGCAACAACCTCGGCAATCTCGTTCTCTCCGATACTTAAAGTGCTGCCTGCTTCCTGTTTTTCCCGTTTCTTCATCAGGCGCTCCTGCTTTTTCACCAGAGCATCCTGCTTCTTTTTGATCTCTGCCATCTGGTCAAAAGCTTCCATGCGGATAGCTCTCTCCATCTCCTGATCCATCTCATGGATCCGGTCGGAGATCTCCTTCGCCTTATCCGGCACGTCCAACGCATGCAGTCTGGCACTGGCTGCCGCCTCATCGATCAGATCGATGGCCTTATCCGGCAGATTACGATCGTTAATATAGCGGCTGGACAGTCTGACAGCAGCTTCGATGGCTTCCGGGGTAATCTCCACATGATGGTGATCTTCATATTTTCCCTTGATGCCTTCCAGAATGCGGACAGCCTCTTCCTCCGTGGGTTCTTCGACAGTCACCGGCTGGAATCTACGCTCCAGCGCTGCATCCTTCTCAATGTATTTGCGATATTCTGCAATGGTGGTTGCACCGATTAACTGGATTTCACCTCTCGCCAGGGAAGGTTTCATGATATTGGAAGCATCAATGGCACCCTCTGCCCCTCCGGCTCCGATGATCGTATGCAGTTCATCCAGGAATAAAATGATATTCCCGTCCTCCGTTACTTCTTTTAATACTTTCTTGATCCGTTCCTCGAACTCACCGCGATATTTACTACCCGCTACCATTCCCGACAGGTCCAAGGTCAGTACTCTCTTATTCTGTACGGTAAAAGGCACATCTCCCGCTACGATCCGGGCTGCCAGCCCTTCTACCACAGCGGTCTTACCTACACCGGGTTCTCCGACGAGACAGGGATTGTTCTTCGTGCGGCGGCTTAAGATCTGTACGACTCTGCGGATCTCTTCTTCTCTGCCCACGACAGGATCCAGCCTGCCCTCTCTTGCCAAAGCCGTCAGATCTCTGCTGTATTGTTCCAGAGTAGACTGCTTTGCCTTGCGGTCGCCCTTTTTCCCCAGATCTTCCTTATACAAATTGCCATCCTGTCCGATGGCGATCAGGGTATCCACATATATTTTCTGTACATTGGCCCCCAACGTGTTCAACAGACGTACAGCAACATTCTCGCCTTCTTTGATCAGTGCCAGCAGCAGATGCTCTGTGCCGGTCTGTTTCTGTCCGAAACGGGCTGCCTGACGGTGTGCTTCCTCCAGGATTCTCGCCGCTCTGGGAGAATACCCTTCTCTGTCCTTCACTGCCACACCGTTTTCAAAAGCGATCAGATCCCGGATCATTTCCATGACCTGGTCTATTTGCACACCATTATCCATTAATACTTTGGCTGCTACACCGGACTCTTCCTTTAAAAGTCCCACCAGAATGTGTTCGGTTCCGATATAGCCCTGTTTCAGGCTTCTGGCACATCTGCCTGCCTGGGCAAGCGCGTTCTGCGCTTTATCCGTAAACTGTGACTGCATCAATTCAGTCCTCCATATTCTTCATATATTTCATCAATCAGCTCATGCACTTCCTGCCTGGAAATATTTTTACAGCTGCTCTTAGCCAGTATTACCTGCAGTTCCTTCCGTAATTCATCCACTGCACGCATCCGGTCCACATCCAGAGCGATCACTGCGCCCTTTCGTCTGTCTACCTTGACATAGCCTTCCTGCTTCAGGACCGTGTATGCCTTATTTACAGTATGCATATTGATCCCGATGGTATCCGCCAGCTGCCTTACACTTGGCAGGGAATCTCCTTCATGAAATTGTGACGTGGCAATTCCCATGATGATCTGATTGCGCAGTTGCATATAGAGCGCTTCATCACTGTTGAAATCTATCTCTATTATCATCAAAATCACTCCCTTCCCATGTCACCGATTGTTATACGTTTATTATAACAGTGAAGACGATACTGTCAACCGTAGACCCGGAAAGTTTATCAAAATTTTAAAAAGAAAGCGGCATCCCACTTTCGTAAGATACCGTTCTCTTTTATGATTACTCAGATTTTTATTGTTCTTCGTCACCGTCCCAGTTAAGGAATTCGAATTCAAACTCGTCATCATCGGACATGAAGTTCTTGGACTTCCAGCCGGGATCCTGATTGCCTTCCTTCTGTACAGGTCTGGTCGGTCGGTCTACCCGGGGCGCCACGGGACGCTGGCTCTGGGGTGCTACGGGTCTTGCTCCCTGTCCTGCGGGTCTTGCCTGCTGATCTGCCACAGGTCTTGCGCCCTGTCCTGCGGGTCTTACCTGCTGCCCTGCAGGTCTTGCGCCCTGTCCTGCGGGTCTTGCCTGCTGCCCTGCAGGTCTTGCGCCCTGTCCTGCGGGTCTTGCTCCCTGCCCTGCGGGTCTTGCCTGCTGCCCTGCCATAGGTCTTGCTCCCTGTCCTGTGGGTCTTGTCTGCTGCCCTGTTACGGATCTCTGTCCCTGTCCCGTGGGTCTTCTCTCTGCACCTACTTCATGCATTACCTTCTGTGAGCCCTGGGGTCTGCTACTCTGTCCCGCCGGTCTGCCTCCCTGAGGTCTACCGGTTTTCGGTCTGTCCACTCTTCTTCTGCGGACGCTTTCCTCCGCATCAGAGAAGTCAGCCGCATCCATCATATCCTTGATCTTGAAGATCAGCAGTGTTACTGCCGCTGCCAGAAATACTAACAGAATCACCAGTACAATGATGACCGCCTTCTGGCTCTTTAATTTCTTCTGATCTGTGTCAAACTGTGCGTTGATCTCCGTGATCTGATCTATGGAATTGAACAGGTCTTCGATCTTGTACTGCTTCTGTCCTGCCATATCTAACAGATACCAGGCATCTCCCTGTAACTGGGTATCCCAATCCTTTGATGTCGTCTGGGTATCCTCGGGCTGTTCTTCCACAGGCTGTTCCTCTGCGGGCTGTTCTTCCACAGGTGCCTGCAATTCTCCGGACAATGCCACATAATCGGAACGGATAAATCCGGTCACCTCAACACTGTTGGATATAAAGGTTATCTGATACCATGTCTTGCCATCGGTACCGGTAGCCTGACCGGTGACGGTCAGCGCCATTCCGTTCTCCGCAGTAGTCACAATCTGGCTGGTAGTAGAAGCATTGCTGCGCACACGTACGGACTGTCCGCCGGTTACGGTAGCACTCAGAGGCTCCACTGCTGTAACCTCCACAGGGGTCTCATTCACGGCAGGCGCCGGTGTCGCTGTGGTCGTAGTCGTTGTTGTCGTTGTTGTACCTGAAGAAGACGACGGGGTAGATCCGTCGGTAATGCTTACCAGATCGGAACGAATATATCCCAGCGTATTCGCATCCACATACACTTCATACCAGGTATAACCGTCTGCACCCTTGGTCTGACTCTTGATGGAGATCGTCTTATCCTTGGCCGCACTTCCGATGACTTCACTGGAAGAGTCCGCACTCTTACGGATCTTGGCACTGGATGCCGTTACCTTGGCCGCACTCTCCGCATGACTGACGATTGCCAGATCCCCGGCAAAAAGTCCTGCTCCCAACACAAGTACCAGCGCAAGCATTCCCCAGAAAGCTTTACATTTACTTATTCTCTGTACTGTCTTTTTCATCTGCAACTCCTTTTGTATCCTGACCTTGCCTTACGCTTCATCGATTGCCTTGCCAATGTCATGACGCATGTATTTATTCTCGAAAGAGATCCATTCCGTTGCCGCATAGGCATTGGCACGTGCCTCCTTCAGGGTAGCTCCCTTGGCTGTCACTCCTAGAACACGACCCCCGTTTGTGACGATTCCCCTGTCCGTAAGCTTCGTTCCGGCATGGAAACAATAATAACCGTCTTTTCCGTCGAAGTTCTCCAGACCGTTTATCACGAATCCCTTCTCATAGGATACGGGATAGCCGTCGCTTGCCAGGACCACACATACCGCAGCATTGTCTTCAAACTGAAGGTCGATCTGATCTAGTGTGCCATCCACACAGGCCTCCATCACTTCGATGATATCGTTCTTCATACGGGGCAGTACCACCTGCGCCTCCGGGTCGCCGAATCTGGCATTGTATTCCAGTACCTTGGGACCGTTTTTTGTCAGCATCAGTCCGAAGAAGATGACTCCCTTGAAAGGTCTGCCTTCCGCTGCCATGGCATCCACGGTAGCCTGGTAGATGTATTTCTTACAGAATGCATCCACTTCCTCGGTATAGAAGGGGCTGGGAGAAAAGGTTCCCATACCACCGGTGTTCAGGCCCTGATCTCCGTCCTTCGCTCTCTTATGATCCTGCGCGGAAGTCATGATGCGGATAGTCTTGCCATCTACAAAAGAAAGTACACTGACTTCTCTGCCGGTCATGAACTCTTCGATGACCATACGGTTGCCGGCTGCGCCAAACTTTTTATCCAGCATGATCTCATCCACGCCTGCCAATGCTTCTTCTAAAGTATTGCAGATCAATACGCCCTTGCCCAGTGCCAGACCGTCCGCCTTCAGCACGATGGGGAAGCTTGCCTGCTCCTTCAGGTATTTAACAGCATCCTCCGCGTTATCGAAATTCTCATAAGCCGCAGTGGGAATGTTGTATTTCTTCATCAGATCCTTGGAAAATGCTTTGCTTCCTTCCAGGATGGCTGCATTTTTACGGGGTCCGAAAGCACGCAGGCCCTCTGCCTCCAGTGCATCCACCAGTCCGCCGACCAGGGGATCATCCATACCTACGATGGTCAGGTCAATTGCCTGTTCCTTCGCAAATGCCACGATCTTGTCGAATTCCATGGCTCCGATGGGAACACACTCTGCGATCTGACCGATTCCGGCATTGCCCGGAGCACAATAGATCTTATCCACTTTAGGACTTTTTGCCACACAGGCTGCAATAGCATGCTCTCTGCCACCACCGCCTACGATCAATACTTTCATACCCATATCTTCTGCCTTCCTTATTTTTTGCTGTTTGTATGCTTTACTTTGCCGTCTGCCACGCAGATCCGTCCGTTGGCAATATCATCTATCGCCTTCGGCAGAAGCAGCCACTCTGCCTGCTCCATGACACGTCTCTGTAAGATCTCCGGGGTATCATCATCTTCCACCGCCACTGCCTTCTGTGCAATGATGGGACCCTCGTCCATGCCTTCATTCACAAAATGTACCGTAGCTCCGGTGACTTTCACACCGCGCTCCAGTGCCTTTTCATGCACATGCAGTCCGTAGTATCCCACGCCGCAAAAAGAAGGGATCAGGGACGGGTGGATATTGATGATCCGGTTGCTGTATTCGTGTACCATTGCCTCCGGGATCTTCACCAGGAAACCTGCCAGTACGATTAAATCCGGAGCGAACTCCTTCACCTTTGCAAGCAGTGCCTCATTAAATACCTCTCTGCTCTCATAATCCTTCGGAGACACACAGACCGCAGGGATTCCCGCATTGCGTGCTCTCTCTAAGCTCTTCACCGTCTTGTTATTGCTGATGACACCCACGATCTGTGCGTTTTTAACCTTACCTGCTGCAATGGCATCAATGATTGCCTGTAAATTCGTGCCGCCGCCGGATACCAGTACGACTACTCTTAACATATGGTCACACCCTTTTCACCGGCTTCGCAGGTACCTACCACATAAGCAGTCTCGCCTGCTGCCTTCAGAGCTTCCAGAGTCTTATCCACATCTGCGGGATCCAGTGCCAGTACCATGCCCAGACCCATGTTGTAAGTATTATACATCATCTCGTCTGTGATATTGCCTTTCTTCTGCATCAGGCGGAAAATAGCAGGCACTTCGTAGCTGTCTTTCTTCACGACTGCACGGATGCCGTCGGGAAGCATTCTGGGGATGTTCTCATAGAAACCACCACCGGTGATATGGCTGCAGCCCTTTACCTTAACGCCTGCGTTCTTCATAGACTTCATAGCCTTCACGTAGATTCTGGTGGGAGCAAGCAGTGCCTCACCAAGAGTCTTACCCAGCTCGTCATAATAGGTATCCAGGCTCTCTTTTGTCATATCGAATACTTTTCTCACCAGAGAAAAACCATTGGAATGTACACCGGAGGAAGCGATGCCCACCAGTACATCACCAGGCTTGATATTCTCACCGGTGATCAGATCCTTACGTTCTACCACGCCTACTGCAAATCCTGCCAGATCATACTCATCCTCAGGCATCAGTCCGGGATGCTCTGCGGTCTCACCGCCTACCAGTGCTGCGTCAGACTGCTTACAGCCCTCTGCCACACCCTTTACGATGGTAGCGATCTTCTCGGGGATATTGCGTCCGCATGCGATATAATCCAGGAAAAATAAAGGTTCGCCGCCTGCACATGCCACATCGTTCACACACATGGCTACACAATCGATACCGATGGTATCATGTTTGTCCATTAAAAATGCCAGCTTCAGCTTGGTGCCTACGCCATCGGTTCCGGACAGGAGTACGGGATCCTCCATATCTTTGATGGCACTTAAGGAAAATGCTCCGGAGAAACCTCCAATGCCGCCCATTACTTCGGGACGCATGGTCTCCTTCACGTACTTTTTCATCAGTTCTACTGATTTGTAACCTGCCTCGATATCTACTCCAGCTTTCTTGTAATCCATTTTCTCCTCATTTCCGCCGCAGGGGCTCTTTCGTTTTATTTAGTGGGGCAGCCTCTTAAGAGGTCCCGGATTCTCTGTCTTATCTTCTTATTTTTTCATGCCTTCCAGGTATGCTTTATAGCCGATCTCCTGCAGTTTTGCATCTTTGGCTTCTACCTGTTCTTTTAATTTTACGCTGTATGCTTTCAGTTTTCCAAGAAGTTCTGCGTCGGAGGTTGCCAGGATCTTGGCTGCCAGAAGTCCTGCATTGGCGCCGCCGTTAATGGCTACCGTGGCAACGGGGATGCCGGAGGGCATCTGTACGATGGAATACAGAGAATCTCTGCCTCCCAGGGAAGTGGTGTGCATCGGAATACCGATGACGGGCATCGGGAAAATAGCGGCACACATACCGGGCAGATGGGCTGCCATACCGGCTCCGGCAATGATTACCTTGAAGCCTTTTTCCTCCGCACTTTTTGCATACTCAAAAAATACATCCGGCTCTCTGTGAGCGCTGATCACGGTCATCTCATAAGGGATGCCCAATTCTTCCAGAATGTCTGCTGCCTTCGCCATCACAGGCATATCGGAATCACTACCCATTACAATGCCAACCTTAGGGCAATTCTCTGTATTTGCCATAATGTCCTCCTCATGTATCGGTTGTACCGATGTTTATCCATATATTTTTATCTTACTAAAATCTTGTCAATGATGCAATGGTTTTATAAAATCTTATGTTTTAGGAAAGCTCCTGCAGCGGTTCGTTCAGTTCTTCCGTACCCGGCAGGACGAATTTCCCGTTTTCTATGATAGCGATCCGCCCGCCATCCTTTTTCACCGCGGTCAGTTCCGCCAGTTCATCATAAGGGATAGTAATATCTGTGTGACAGTTAAAATATGCCTTGGACGGATTCACACTGCGAAGCGCCGCCACCTCGTTGTCTCTTGCCACGATCTCCTTGCCGTCAGGGTTATATACTTTCACATCCTCCGCATGGGAATAGCAGGTATCCCCCACGGCAAAATGAGGTCCCATCTTCTCTGCGATCAGAATCGGCATCTTGGCTTCCACCCCCAGACGTTTTGCTGCTGCATACGCTGTGGTATTGGTGCCGATGGCAAATTCTCCTAAGGGCAGCGTCTTGTGCCGGAACAGGATGTTTTCTTTTATAAATGCACTGTTCTCTTCCTCTGTGGCAAAATTCCCGCAGTGGTAGTCCTTGATCTTACCGTTTTCAAAAGTGATCTCCAGATCCTTATATTCCAGTCCGTTTAAGAATACCCGGGTCACGTGCAGCACTCCGTTCGTCCCTTCCAGTACCGGAGAGGTAAATACCTCACCCACGGGGATGTTCACATCTGCCACACAGTTTTCAAAAATAGTCTCCTTCGCAGGATCCTGTAACTTCCAAAGATTTACCGTAAGGGCTGTGCGATTGCCGTTACCGCCTTTGATCTCACAGTGATCCGCCTGATCCAGGGCATCAATGATGGTCTGCTGGATTCGCTGGTATTTTTTATAATCCAGCGTATTGATCCGTATCGTCTCCCGGAACAGTTCTTCAAAGCAGTCACCCACCTCAGGAATCGGGAAGGCGATGATCGTAAAGCTTCGCTCTTCTTCTATGATATACTGTCTCTGCAGCTGTCCCATCTGGGTGCGGTTCTCTACCAGTAAAGCACTCTGCTCATCCGTCATTTTCAGGCTTTCCGGCTTGTTCACCGGCTCAAAATCACACTCACCAAAGGTCTCTACCACCGCGGGGCCGGCATAACCGCGTGCCTCCTTTTTATATTTTTCAAACGCGGTATGCATGACTTCCTGCTTCCGGCTGCAGTACATTTTATCCAAAAACAGGGCTCTGTCGTCCTTATGATCGAACTCATACTGTCTGTTGGGGCTGACGCTGTAAAAACCATTCTTGTAAATGGATGGATTGTACAAAATGCTGGAGGCTGCACGGTAGATCACCGGCTGCAGTCCCATTTTTTCAAAATTCTCCAGTGCTCTTCTCATCATGCGTTCAAAGCCCAGCTGATAACGGACATCCACGACTGCTTTCTTCGACAGATCCTTGCCGGTTACTTCAAAGCCGATACGATACCCTTCCGTGTAAGTATCCGCCATGGTATGGATAGTCTCCTCCGGCAGAGAATTCATGAATTCCGCCATTTTCAACTCGTTATCACCCACATACTCACCGTAAGCATATAGATAACGCAGATCATTCAGATCCACCGTCCGGATAATATTCGCCGCAAAATTATTTTCCGGGCATACCATTTCACGTACCCGCTCTTCCGCCGCTACATCCGCATAATCGCTGACAAACCAGTAGAGGATCTCACGGATGGATGCATATGTGGGAAGCTTATGGTTTTCCTGCTGTTCATATACAAATGCCGCATACACCTCGGAGAACAACTCCATCCGGATCACCAGTTCTTCCAGCCGCCCTTCGTAGGTAAAGCCGATCAGGCTGCGCATCTCTGTATACAGAAATGCCGCCAGTGCTCCGAATTCCTCTCCCAGCATCTTCACAGCATAAGCCGGATTGGCAAAACTGTTCTCGTAGTTTTCCGGTAAAATATCTTCATACAGGGCATGATTGCGCTGTTGTAATTCTTCCAATGTGGCAGTGACCTGTTTCCCCTGCTCCAGAAACTGTCTGGTATCCTCGATCAGCTGTAAAAACTTCGCTACTGTTGTAAAATATTCTTTCCAGGGTAGTAACTCCGCTCCCTGGAAATCTTCACCGGGAATCTCCCGGATCCGGAGAAGCGCCAGTTCCAGACGTTCCAGTAAGAGTTCTCGCTCTTCCATATATTCATTTCTCCTTTTTTATCGCTCTAATATGATTCCCGGGGCAATAGCCCCGACTTTGATGCTATGATCTTTTGCCGGACACCCGATTTTACAGCCGGCTCCCCAGATACAGTAAAAAGCTGATGCCACCAAGGGAAATCACATTCAATATCGTCCCCAGCACAGGAAAAAAACGGTAAATATCCTTGTCCCGCAGTGTCAGAACGCCAAGGATCAGTCCGATCAGGGAATAGATCGTTGCAAGCACTCCTGTGACACCATAGCCGCCGTGCATGACACCGCCCCGGCTGTAAGACAGATAGGTCACAATCCCCAGGGACACCAGGCTGATCATCCCCAGGATCGTTGACATGATTGCTTTATCAGAACGCTTTTTATTTGTAAAAATATAATTCTTTTTCCGCATACTCATCTCCTATGGAACCCGAAAAGGGCACTTCCTATGTGGAAATGCCCAATCTGCGCGCCCAAACGGCGCCTTTCTTCTCTTTTGTCCTCAAAACAGGATGCGGGATTTGCCGGAGATAAGCTTGCCGCCGCTGATGATCAGCAGTACTCCTGCCGCAATTCCGACTACCAGGGAGATCACTCCCAATACGATATTCAATGCACCTGCTCCACGCATGATCTTATAGATTTTCTCTTCCATGGAATCCTCCTGTCTTCTTACTTCCTACTTACTTAAGCACCGTATACGGCGTAATATTCATCAATTGCCTTCTTCAGGGTGTCGTCGATGTATACTTCTCCCTTGTAAGGTCTGTTGTACAGATGATCGATAACATCCTGCATGGTCACGATGGCATGTGCATCGAAGCCGTACTTTTCCTTGATCTCTTCCAGTGCGCTGACTTTACCGCCCAATCCCTTCTCCATACGGTTCAGGGATACCATCAGGCCAACGATCTCTACGTTGGCAGCTCCTCTTACCTTGGGAACTGTCTCTTCCATGGATTTACCGGAAGTGGTAACGTCCTCGATCATGATAACTCTGTCGCCGTCTTTTAAGGAACTACCTAAGAAGCTTCCCTTGTCTGCGCCGTGATCCTTCTCTTCCTTACGATCGGAACAGTAACGAACCTCTTTGCCGTATAATTTGCTGTAAGCCACTGCAGTTACCACACTGATGGGAATTCCCTTATATGCCGGTCCGAACAGTACGTCAAAATCATCACCATACGTATCATGAATTGCTTTGGCATAGCTCTCACCCAGCTTCATCAGCTGAGAACCGGTGACATACGCACCCGCGTTCATAAAGAAAGGAGACTTTCTACCGCTCTTTAAGGTAAACTCTCCGAATTTCAATGCCTTACAATCCACCATGAACTCAATAAATTCCTGCTTGTACTGTTCCATTCTATGCAAAACCTCCGTAATTTCCGCGTTTTTCAGTTCTGCCCTATATCATACCATACTTTTTTTTAAGATTCAATCTGTGAATTGCGCCAAAAGCAGCGGCATCCCTGCCGCCGCTTCCTTTCATAATCCGTTATAGCCTGTTTTTATATACTTTCGCATTCTTCATAATAAACAACATATTGTCTTGTACTGACAATACATCCAGATCTTCTATGGGATTACCATTTACGATCAGGATATCGGCAAAAGAACCTGTCTCCAACACACCGATCTTCCCCTCCGGGTACGGATTCTGGTAGGTGGAAAGTTTGAAGAGTTCATGGGCGTTTCCGGTAGCTGCCACGAGACCTTTGAAGCTTCCGAAACGTCTCTTAAAATACCGGAAATCCTCCAGCTGATGTTCCTCCGCAAAATGTGGATCACCGAAGGAATCCGTGCCGAACACGATAGGCAGATCGTACTTGTTGATCACCTCTGTTGCAATCTCGCAACCCGCTTTCACACGTTCTGCCTTGCGGATCACATGATCCGGCTGTGGCCCGTGGGATGTCACGGGACGTTGGGACTGGGGTCCCGGCATCACCCAGATTCCAAGGTCTTTGATGATACGTCCGGTCTCGTCATCCATCATAGTTGCATGCTCGAAGCTTTTGATTCCCGCTTTTGCTGCACGCTGCATGGCTTTCGGGGTATAGAGATGCGCCATGACATAGGTTCCGTAATCTTCCGCTGCATCTACGGCTGCCTTCATCTCTTCATAAGTAAACTGCACCGTATCCAAAGGATCATATCTGCTGCTGATGCCGCCGCCCGCCATCAGCTTGATCTGGGATGCACCTAGAAACAGCTGCTCTCTCACCGCCCGCAGCATCTCCGCAGGACCATCTGCAATATAATTTGCGCGGTACTGTAAGGTGGCGTTTAGGAAATTACCGTCCGGCAGTCTGATCTCCGCACGGCTTTTTCTGCAGTCACCGTGTCCGCAGGTCTGAGAAATATAAGCATTGGAAGGAAAAATTCTAGGGCCATCCAGGTAGCCGTTATCAATATTACGCTTCAATCCCACTGTGACACCGCCGGCATCCCGCAGGGTGGTAAATCCACGCATCAGCATATCGTATGCATAGCGCACACTGCGTACCGCCATGTCATCGATCCGCTGCTCCTCACTTCCGATGGGCACATTATGAGAGACATGCACATGGGCATCCGTCAGTCCCGGCATTACGAAATGATCTTTCGCATCATAGATCTCAGCAAATCCCTCTTCCGAGATCTCTCCCGTATAGATTTCTTTTACCAGGCTTCCTTCGATGACGATATTTGCATGTTTCTGTAATCTACTGCTTTTTCCGTCAAACACCGTGGCATTTTTGATCAACTTTCGTTCCATGTATCTTTATCTCCTTTTCGCGGGAAATGGATCGTCAATTGCCCTCATCGCTTTGAAATTACCGTTCTCGGCACCATGCATCTGCAACAGCATCGCACCGATGCCCGCAGCGCCGTCTAAGAATCCGATGGGAGTGGTCAGTACATCCGCTGCCACACGGTCTAATGCGAACTGCCATTTTGCAGTCAGACCTGCTTCTGTCTCTTCGTAGATTGCCCGGTCTAACAGGATCTTTTTGCATTCTTGTGCCTTTTCATAATATCTGTCTTCTCCAAAAGCTGCCCAGAGCCCCAGATACATATTGAGAATGCCCGCGGTACCGCAGCAGATATTGAGTACATTCCAGTAGCCGGCACTCTGTTTCGCCGGAACTCCCAGCGATTCCATGCCGTCTGTCAGATCTTCAATCTCTTTTTTATATTTTTCATCCCCGGTCATGTGATACAGCTGATAAAAGAAACGGTTGGTTCCCGCCGGTCCGTGACAATAGCCCGCATAGAACAGGTCTCCTCTGTCCGGCAATCCGTGGGGCAATAATTTTCCGGCTTTCATTTTCACCGCCGCCGTATCCATATATTCTGTCACACCCGCCACTGCATCTAAAAAACGCTTGTCGCCGCTTGCTTCATACAGTTTCAGCAGAGCAAAGGCAATTCCTCCGGTTCCCATGGGGAAATTCGGATCAATATAATCCTTCCCGGCACCAAAATACGTAGGATCCACTCCCTGGTAGACAATTTTGCCGTCACCCATTTTTCTTCCCTGATGTAAAAAGGTCTGTCCGGCATCCAGTGCAAAATCCCGGAATTTCTTGTTTTTCAGGACTTCCGCCACTTTCAACAGAAAAAGTACGGTTCCCGCATTGCCAACGATTCCCTGAAAAGTAGACCACTCATTGCCCTCGCCGGATGCGGCCGGTCTGGCATCCCGGATTGCCTGTTCCACGATGGAATTCACCGTGTCCGCATAAGTCTGCTCCCCGGTCACCTGATACAGTTGCAACAATGCGAATCCGGCGCCGCTCCAGCCACTGGAAAAAGCATACTGAGAGAAGTTTCTCTTTAAGGTTCTCTGGTGATTCCAGCGGTATTGCAGGTATCTGGCAACTTCTTTTGCCTCCTCCAGGTACTCCCGGTCCGCAGTGGCATCGTAGAGCCCCAGCAGAAAACAAAGGATTCCGGATGCTCCCGCATACAGACAGATCTCATCGTAGTAGGAAGCATGTCCCGTCTCTCCATCCTCTAAGGAAAAATAGATACCTTCCGGTGCCTGTCTTTTCCTCGTATTAATAAATCTCATAGCCGCCTTTGCGGTCTCCACTGCGTTATATTTATATTCCATATCTCTCTCCCGGGATCCGTCGCTTGTATAAAATCATCAGATTGAAAACTCCGGCGGAATCACAATACTGTTTTTAATCAAAAAGTCTCTCGTCCTTTCATTTTTCGGATTGGCAAAGATCTGCTGTGGGGTACCCATCTCCACGATCTTGCCGCCCTCCATGAAGATCACCTTGGTTGCTACATTTTTTACGAAATTCATCTCATGGGAGACAATTAACATCGTATTGCCTGCCTTGGCGATCTCCCGGATCGTCTCCAGCACTTCTCCTACCAGTTCCGGATCCAGGGCACTGGTGGGTTCGTCGAAGAGAAGCAACTCCGGCTGCATGGCGATGGCTCTTGCGATGGCGACGCGTTGCTGTTGTCCGCCGGACAGATGCTTCGGATAATAATCCTTACGCTCCAGCATCTTTACTTTTTCCAGCTGTTTCAGTGCGATCTCTTCCGCCTCCGCGTGGGACAGCTTCTGCACCTGGGTCAGTCCTTCCATGACATTCTGCAGTGCTGTCTTCTTACGGAACAGGTTAAAACTTTGGAATACCATGGTAGTCTTCTTGCGGAGCGCCAGAAGATCCTTGCGGTTCACTTTCTGATAATCCAGTTCAAAATCATCGATGGCAATTTTCCCTTCATCCGGGGTCTCCAACATATTGATGCAGCGTAACAGTGTGGATTTTCCGGTGCCGGAGGGTCCGATGATTGCCACCACATCGCCCTTTTCTATATCAAAGCTGATGCCGTCGAGGACTGTATTATCTCCAAAGGATTTCCTTATGTTTTCCAGTCTGATCATTACAGGACACCCCCTTTGTTTTTCTGGTTTTTCTCTGCCGTCTTGCCTTCTTTGCCGACCACATCGGGTACCCGTACCCTGTTCATCACCAGACGGATGATCTGTTCCAGCACAATGGTGATCACCCAGTACAGAATCGCCAGTGCAACATATGCCTCAAAGTATCGGTAACCTCTGGCTCCCAGCAATTTACCCTCTGCAGTCATCTCCACGACGCCACAGGTAAATGCTAAGGAAGTTCCCTTGACCAGACCTATGATCTGATTGCCCAACGAGGGTAGAGCGATCTCCGCTGCTTCCGGCAGAATGATCCGGAACATTCTCTGGGGTCCTGTCATGCCCAGTGCAATTGCCGCCTCGATCTCACCCTTATCCACCGCTTCTAAGGAGGACTGGATGATGACCGAGCAGAATGCCGCGTTGTTCAGTGCCAGCGCTACGATAGCGTAAAGAATCGCCGGGATCTCGGCTATCTGAATATTTTTGTTCTGATAGTAGTTGATGTATTTAATTAAAATGGGAATACCAAAATAGGTCACATATAACTGTACCAGAATAGGAGTTCCGCGCATCAGTGAGATAAATACTCCCGCGATCTGATGTAACACCACAACCCTGCGGGTCCGGATTATTGCCAACAGAAATCCTAAGATCAGTCCCACGATTCCCGCCGCTGCAGTCAGTCCCAGCGTAATGGGAATATAACCGATCAAAACACCGATATCGTCAATTACTACTGATGGATCAAATATATTCAGCATAACCTTATGCCCCTTTGCCTTATGTTAGTTTAGTTGGTTGCAGCCTGATCGTTTGCAATGTACTCTTTTGCAAATTCGATATATTCTCTATTCAGAATCGTATTGTTGTCAGCATCGTCACCCAGATACTGTTTGGATATCTCCAAAATCCTGCCTTCCTCCAGCGCTGCTTCAAATGCAGTGTTGATGTCTTCCACCAATTGAGGATACTCTTTCGATACCACGAAGAAGTTACCGCTTAATTTATCCATGAATGCAGTGGAATCTTCAATGGGCACGTCAATGATCTTGACATTGGTCAGTCCGTATTCCGCTACCTGGGACTGCAATGTGGTTTTGGAAAACAGTTCAAAATCAATCTTGCCGTCGGATACACTCAACGGTGTATTATTGGAATCCTCGATATAAGATACCTCGATCTGTGCATCGGGATGTGCCTCATTGTAGGACTGATACATGGAAGCATTATAGCTGGTCGGAGAGGTCTCTGTGGTATGTCCCGGCAGATCATCCAGTGTCTGAATATCGGTATTATCATCTCTTACCAGAATACCGTAGGTACTTACACTGTACACATCCGAGAACAAGTACTTTTCGCCTCTCTCTTTATTATAAGAAATGTTATTCACGCCCATCTGATAATATCCTGCATCGATTCCGGTGAAAATAGATGCGAATTCTGTCGTCTGGAACTCCAGCTCATACTGTGGAAGTCTGGAGAATATCTCCTTGATCACCGCGATATCATAACCGTCCAGATTGCCATCGTCTCCCTGAAAAATAAAGGGGCTGGGACCGGTTCCCGTGGTGGCTACGACAATTTTGGTCTTCTCCGTATTGTCTGAAGTTGCACTGCCCTGGGCTGCATCGCTCTGTGCTGCACTCTCCTGTGTTGTACTGCCCTGGACGCCGGTCTGTGCCCCGCCTGCGCTCTGATCCGCATTACCACATGCAGCAAGAGATACCGCCATTGTTCCTACTGCCAATACTGCTACTGTCTTTTTTAAGATGTTGTTTTTCATAACTTGTCTCCTCCTGCATCCATTTCCTACTATTCATATTATTCCTATTTGTCCGATAGGATTAGTATTGTTATATCATTCTACGTCCATTCTGTCAACATATAATTACAAAAAAGGCAAAAAAATACCTCTCACCCATTTGGATGAGAGGCTTTGTAAATCTACTCTCTGTTCTTTAATACCTCTGCGGGTACCAGCTTATTCAATCTGCCTACCAATAAGAAATTGATCACTATGTAGCATAACCAAATTCCACCATAAATCATGATATATATCTGCGGCGTAAACTTTATGTCCATGCCGATAGCAACATTTGCAATACAATACGGATACACCAGATCCATGCTCCATTTTGCCAGTGGAACACAGATCAGCGCCCCCAGCAGAATCACATAGAAATTCCCATCCAGATAGAGTCTTCGGATCTCCCTTCTACGGTAACCGAATACTTTCATCAGTGAAATGGAAAAGGCGGAACGATCGATCATCACTTTCATCATCAGGTACATGACGATCATAAAAATCAGCGCAGATATTGCCACGAGCATTACCACCATCGGTCCCATCATATCTGTAAAAATCTGTGAACTTTCCTCCACATTTTCTTTGGATACTGTGGCATATAATCTGCCATTATCAATATCCAGTGCATGATCCGCAAACACTACATTATAATAATCGTTCTCCTGATCAAACAATTCCTGCATGACATCCCTATCCAGGAAAACATAGACGCCGGATGTAAAATTCACAATATTTTTCACAGTAAAAGCATAATCTCTCTCATTCACCTCATCGGAAAGCACCAGCTTGTCGCCCACCTTCACACCGAATTTCTGTGCCGCAGCACTGGATATCACGATTTCATTTTTCTTGTCGGCGGTCACTATGGGGAAATACGGATTGTCATCATCAATCCCCAGCACTGTCACATCCAGATTATACCCATAAGCTTCCTTTTTCAGATTCTCGACATACGCCGGTATTCCTCCCTCCGGGACATCCTCCGTAGGATATTTATAGGTATACATATAAGCATATTTTGTTTCTTCCAGACAGGCGTTTCCAAAATTGATACACAGTACCGCACAGTCTATGGACATCATCAGGATCAGCAGGCAGATGAACATACCGATCACAACAGCAAATGCAGAACGTATTTCCCGCAGCATCTGTCTGATCTGGAATCTGAGCAGAAATTTCATATTCCCCAGATTCATATTCTGTATTCTACCGGCTTTTCCTGCCGTCTGCTCGTTACGAAGCAGTGACAGAGCCGTGCATTTTAACTTTTTATTGATCACCAGATAATTTACCACTGCTGCCGTCACAGGCGGCATGATCAGACTGTAAAAAAGCAGATATCCGGGCGTTACGATCCGCATAGGCGGCAGAGAATAATATGCGATACTATCACCCATCTGCCAGCCTGTTCCGTATTCGGAAAATCCCAAGATACATCCGACAACTCCGCCCAGGAAAGAGATCAGCAGGGGATTTAACAGATAGTGGAACAGCAATTGCCCCCTGGTCACACCCAAGGCATATAATGCCCCAATGACGCTGCTTTCCTTTTCAATATTATGTATCACAAATACAGAAATCACATAAGTAAACAGGACCATGAGAATAATTCCGGCCAGGATACCGGCAAACCTATTGATGACCACATCCCCCGCAGCTGCATCAATTCTTGGATTGTCAGCTGCTATGAGAAACTGTGTCAGATTATCAATGTCAAAAGCAAAATACTCCTCGATCATGTCGTCTGTTTCATCCTGCAGCTCCTGTACCCCATCCCGCAGTTCTCTGCTGCCGTCGGCGATCTCATCTACGGCATCCGTGTAATCTATGATCCCTTCCCGGAAATCCTCCAGATCCGCCAGGGTATCCTTCGCATCGTTCAGGGAATCCTTCAGCTTGACATCGACACTACTGCCCTCTGCCATCAGACGGTCCAGCTCTTCCTTATAATTATCGGAGGTCAGGTCTACGGTGATATCACTTTCTTTAAGCTGTGCTTCCACCATATCGATCAGTGCATCCACCACAGCATCCATGCCATCCACTACGGTTTCACTGGCGGTATAGAGGGTGCTCAGTCCACAGAACAGCTGCTGGTTGCCGATGGAGGCTTCCCCGACTCCTTTCGTATATGCCTTCACACCATCCCGAAACTGCGCTACCGTGTCCAACTGGCTCTTCACGGTGAATAGCTGTGCTGCCACCTGAGAGGCTCCCAGCTGTGTGAACATTGCCGCCATCTGATCCAGTTCCTTGCCGTATCCATCCGCCGTCAGTCCGGAAAAAGGAAAACCGGAAGTGCTAAACTGTGCCTGCAGCTGTTCATTTACCATTCCAAGAATGGCATTGAAAATAGCATCTGCTCCCTGATTCAGCGCATCACTGTTTGCAGTAATCTGTCCCATTCCCACGACCAGTTTGCCACTGCCGTCGGAAGCCGCATTGACACCATCCGTATACGCTTTGATGCCATCCTTATACTCCTGCAGTGCCTCCAGAGATTTTTTTGCCTCCTGCAGATCCTGCCTTATAGATGCAGTATAAGCATGCGGATTAGCAATCATGGTACTCAGCTGCTGTTCGTAATTTGACGAAGTCAGCGTTACTTCCACGCCGGCATCCTTCAGGCTGTCATTTACCTGCTCCAGCATGGCATCGAACAGCGTATCTGCAGCATCCGTCAGCTCCGCGTTATGCTCTGCCAGTTCATCCACGCCATCTGCCAGTTCATTCACACCGTCTAAGAGTTCCCGGATGCCATCCTGGATATCATTCTTTGTCTCTTCCGCATCTGCTAACATTTCCAGGAAATAGGTATCCGTCACTTTGCTCCGGTCCAGTTCAAAGGACTGTAACAGTTCCTTCAGTTCCTGATCTGTCATGGCATCATTCAGCAGATAGGTATACGTATAATCCTCTGTCCGGAAATTCTCTCCGCCCGCCTTTAGTGCTTCGTAATCTTGTGCCGTGACGAATCCGACTCCGAACAGATTGCTGTCCACGGTGGTATCCGATGTTTTCTCATAGACTGCATCGTAATCCGGTGTACTGCCGATTCCCGAAACGGTGAAATCTCTTCCGCCTACGGTAAGGGTATCTCCTAAACCCAGTTCATGTTTTTCCGCATAGTGCTGTTCCAGCAGGATTTCGCCCTGCGCCGGTATCTCGCTGCCCTGAGACGGGGCGAACAGATCTACGGTGTCTCTCGCCTGATAGACACGGAGCGTAGACTGTCCCAGATGAAAATCCAGGGAAAAATCTCTCTGTAATGTCACACCCTTCTCCGTAATCTGAGCGATCTCATCGTCTGTCAGTGGGACAAATACGCCAAACTGTCCATCCTCCCTATGATGAATCCTGCCACTCTCTTTTGTTCCCTGCATGATCGTCTCTGCTGCTCCCACGATTGCCACTACCATATACATGACCAGTGCCACCAGGAAAAACAGTGCCAGATATCGCAGGAGATTTTCCCTGATATCCCGGAGTACCCGTTTGCTCAATATCCTCTGCATCCTACAAATCCTCCAGTTCTGCCGCCGGAATCCGCTTCTCATTCCGGTAATTCTTGCTGATCTGTCCATCCTTGATCATGATGACCTGATGCACCATATTTTTAATGGAATTATTATGCGTAACGATCAACATAGTAGTACCATACTGTCTGTTAATATCCTCCAACAGCATCAGAATATCTCTGGATGTTTTGGAATCCAAAGCCCCCGTAGGCTCATCGCACAACAAAAGGCTGGGGTTCTTGATGAGTGCTCTGGCAATGGCGCAACGCTGCTGCTGACCTCCGGAGAGCTGTGCCGGGAACTTATTCTGATGCTCCGTGAGACCAAGTACCTGCAATAATTCCTCCAGTTCTAAGGGATTCTTCGTCAGGTACTGACAGACCTGTATGTTCTCCTTTACCGTCAGGTTCGGCACCAGATTATAAAACTGAAAAATAAATCCCAGTTTATCTCTCCGATAATCGGACAATGCCTTGCTTCCAAGTCCTGCCACTTCCATCCCGTCTACGACAATCGATCCGGAATCTACCGTATCCAAGCCTCCGATACAATTGAGTAACGTAGATTTACCGGAGCCGCTGGTACCCTGAATGACACACATTTCACCTTTTTCCACACCTGCGGTAATCCCTTTTAATACCTGTACATAGCCGCCGCCTTCTCCATAGCTTTTCTTCAGATCCTTTACTTCCAGATACATATCCTGCCTCCTCGCTTATTGATAATGATTTTCATTAACACAACACTGTTATGTTAATGGTATGAAATTGCACCCTTAGAAGTCTTCTACTCCATCAGGGTGCTCGGTGTTTCTATGATTCTGTCATCATGCCCATCCATCCCCGGATCAGATACATGGTCAGGGCATCCACATGTTTCAGTGCAACGCTTTCTTCCGTCTCATGCAAAAACAAATGAACAAATGTATCAACCATAATATGTGCCATCCAATGCGTCATATAATCATCAATTCTCGGTTTTTTAGTAGCACAGGTCACAGTATCGCACAGTCTTCTGTACTGCTGCTCCGAGATATCCACAACCTCATCCAGGCAATTCTCAAATCGGGATCCCTGGGACTTTGTCAGGAGCAGTAAAAAGGCATCCCGGTTCGCATACATCTGCCGGATAATCTGTCTGGATGTTTCCAGATCCCTATCATCTTCCAGTGCCAGCTGCGCCACTTGTTCTCCGTTACGCATCTCCGTAGCGTAGTGTTCTTCCATGGCTGCATAGAGTTTTTTCAGCGGATCTTCCACCAGTGCCCCGAAAAGGTCTTCCTTGTCCTTAAAAAAGAAATACAAGGCTCCGGTGGTCACGCCCGCTTCCTTACAGATATTCCGCAAGGATGCTTTCATATATCCCTTTTCCAGGAATTCTTTTTTGGCGCAGTCCAGCAGGTGTTGTCTGGTCTCTTTATTCTCATTTTGTTTTTCCTGTCTTCGTGGCATTTTCTGTCTCCGTTTATTTACATCATTTTCATAGCTGTTCAATTATTCACATAACATTGTTACGTTTGCATTATAAATAAAAACAGGATTGCTGTCAACCCTGTTTTTATTTTCACTATTCTCAGTTCATTATTCTCAAATTTTTGTTTTACTTTGTCTTTAACTGCTCGATCTTTTCCTGTAAGTCCGCAATGGCGCGCTGGCTGTTCTTAATAGTCTCGCACTGCTTCTCAAAAGGAGGTTCCGGCATATCACTGTACTGCTCAAAATAGATTTTGCCAATCTCCAGATAATTTTTCTTCATCACTTCCTCACAGGTGGAAATCTGACTTTTCAGGTTCGCTATTGCAGCCAGTT
The DNA here is from genome assembly GCF_051972595.1 of Simiaoa sp. Lineage (NCBI taxonomy): Bacteria > Bacillati > Bacillota > Clostridia > Lachnospirales > Lachnospiraceae > Simiaoa > Simiaoa sp. Next base: position 26,543 of record NZ_JBOKRY010000020.1, read on the forward strand.
CTTTTGCTTTATCTGCCGCTGCTTTTCCTTTTTCATTAATGGTATCACCGATCTTCTCTATAATATCCATGGTATAATCTCCTTTCTCTCATAGAAGGCTGCTTGTGACTGTTTTGCACAGCCGCCCGCTCATCCAAATAGTTTTGATCAGTTATATTGTACCCTCTCCCCGATACCGCGTCAAGCAGAAGCACTACTTGCGCATTGTAAACAGTGTGTGCTATAATCGCCATGTAATACCATTGGAGGTGACATCATGCAGCCGCTATACACTACTTTAAAAGTCAACAACGAAATTGAATTATGCGAAGTTTCCGATCCTGATTGTAAGCAGCTTATTGAACGGGCTCTTTTAAAAAATCGTATCTCCTATTATATCCGTTGGCCGAAATCGTCTTTCTTTAGCAGAAAAAAAGAGTCCTGTATTATCTGTATCAACGATAATGTCCGGGATGCGGCCGAGGAGATCGTACGCGGGATCTGTGACGAGTCCGGATATAATGTCCGCTTTATTTTAAAACGCTCCTCTAATACATATTTATAAAGATACATTTTATTAATTTTTGTTTATTAATTGACATTTTTCCCTTTAAGGTGCATAATTTTTATTATAAAACAAAGGAGGGGACTTTTATATGGAAAAACGAGTTAATAAGCATGTATTTGCCTGGGTTTTCTGCTTTTTACTTGGTGAGTTAGGTGTTGACAGATTCGTCAGAGGTCAGGTTGGTCTCGGAATCTTGAAGCTTCTCACTGCCGGTGGCTGTGGAGTATGGAGCCTGGTCGACTGGATCATTGCTCTTACCAAGGCATACGGTGCTGCTTATGCCGGTTCCGAAGAAGTTGTATTTGTAGACGGAAAATATACCGCATAATCACATGATCAAAAAAGCTTTTGTCTTTTCAGGCAGAAGCTTTTTTCATTTCATCATAATCGACGATAAATTTGATATGAAATATAAATCATGAAAAAAAATACAAAGCATATATTATTTTTTAGTTTATTTATTCTACTGTTCCTGTTATTCCTGTTGCTTGCAGGCTATCAATGTCCACTGCGTTTCTTTTTGGGCATTCCTTGTCCTTTCTGCGGAATGACCAGAGCGTTTTTATGTGTCTTAGAGGGTGACCTTGCAAAATCCTTTTATTTTCATCCTCTGTGGCCTATCGTGTTGGGAATTATTATTATTTTTCCTCTTTGGAAATTCCGGCTTCTTCACTTATCAGACAAATGGATCGATCATGGGGCTTTTGTCATTGGAATTCTGTTCTTGCTCTGCTTTATCATAAGGCATGTAATACATTCCCCCATTGTACAGATTGATTTTACAAAAGGAGTTTTTCATTTCTTTTCATATATGAATATATGAAAAAGGAGCTGTAATACAGCCCCTTTTTTCAATCTTCTTATCCAATCGCTTTATCCGTTTGATCAATCAAAATCAAATTTGGTGTAACGCTCATACATAGCGCCATAACGGAATCTTGCCATTTCATTCTTCTGAAGGACATCTTCTTCGGAGCCTCTGTACTGACAGCGCAGGCAGTAGTACTCCTTCTTATCCTTATCATAGAACATATCCATATCGATATCTCTCATGAAGCAAGAGGGACATCTGTAATTTAATTTGCCTTTTCCAGCTTGAGCCATGTTGCAACGACCTCCTTATCCTTGATCTTGGAATTGTAACCCAGTGTAAGCATCGGGGAGAATGCGTATCCTTCCTTCACATATCCGACAGCGCCTTCTGCATTGGTGCTCATGGATACTGCGGTCTCGATCTGAGGGATCACCGCTCTTACTTCGTCTGCGTCTGCCTTCTCCATCTCACGGCACTTGTACTCGTAATCCAGAGTCTCTACCTCGTCACCCTTCTTGGTGCTTAAGGTGATACCCAGCATATCCTCGGAATACTCTGTGGTACCGTAGCAGGCTACGATATACTCGTTCAGTTCTACTTCAGCGTTCGGATCGCTCATCTCCAGAATCTTACGCTCGATCTTGATCGCAGAGCTGCCTTCCTCGAAGGAAACGATAGTCTGTAATTTTACGGTCAGATCGTAGAACTCGATGTCTACGGGATCCAGTGTCAGGATTCTGGTGTTGCCTTCCTGAGAGAAATGAGCCTTGGTACGGCACAGGCACAGATCCACTTCTTCACCGTTGTGTTTTAACTTGGCACTTCTTACGGTACCTTCTCCTGCATAGTGGGTGAAGTAACCTGCACGGTACTTCTCCTGGATCAGGAAAGGATAGGATGCATCGGTCACATGCTTGGTACCGATACCTACCGGCCACTCCAGCTTGGCAGCGTAAGGACGCAGGTCAACGATAGCACCACCCTGATCCATATTTACGCAGGCACGCATGAAAGGATCACAATACCAGAACAACTGCTTATCGGAGCCATACAGGATATCTCTCCAGAGAGCACACTCGGGCTCGGTGTATGTCTTCTTCTGACGATAATAATCAGCGAACTCAGCCATGGTCATATCGGTAAGTTTGCCTTCCTTTTTCAGGTCGCCATAATACTTCATACCGTCTTCATAGCTCTTCTTCAGCAGTTCGTAAGGCTGCTCCCAACGACCCATTTTGTTCAGCCAGCCGGGTCCTACGAACATCATGTTGTATGCGTATCCGTTGTTGTATTTCTCCAGGGAACGATATTGGTCGATCAGGTTGTACAGGTAAGGGTACTCCCAGGTCTTGGTGTCATAGATCATACCACGCAGTACGTTCTGGGGATGGGTTCCGAAATTGGAGCCGTTACCGTCATAGCATGCCAGCAGGTCTCTGGACAGATGGGGGATCGCTACGATACCGCTGTCCTCTGCCTCATTGGCTGCAGGTGCATGGGTGTTCTGCTTGGAAGGGATCCAGGGTGCCCAGGGGCCGCCATCCATGAAGGTATACCAGGAGTTGTTGCAGGTATGGTATGCCTTGGGGCCTTCTTCCCAACAGGTTGCTACCGCACATTTTACGGTAGGATAGGTTGCTTTGATATAATTGGTCAGATCTGCATCCATGTAGTAAGAACCGGTGGATTCGGGATAAAATCCGAACTTCTCATGGAACTTGCCGAATACATCATCCACGATAGACTTTTTGTCTTCCATGGAAAACATCCAGATACAGAAATCCTTGGTCTTGTACTTTTCACGGAACTCTGTGCAGGGCAGTCCCAACAGAGACAGTGCGATCTCATCACCGTACTTCTCATGATCTGCCTTAGCCAGTGCTACCGCTTCGTCATTGAACAGGGAAGCATAGGTCATCTGAATGGTGGTCTTCAAACCATTCTTGTGCGCAGTTTCCTGCTGAAACTTGAAAATATCCAGAGACTCTGTTAACAGTGCTTTTCTGCCCAGATCCTCTTCTTTGCCGTGTCCGGTTACTTTTTCCGCATACTCGGGAACCATCTCCGGACGGTGAATGATATTCACAATAAACTTATCCATCTTTTCCTCCATCTCGCCGTTAGGCATCTTATATTACTTCTGAAAGTCTCTGATCACTTTCAATGCGGGTAGTGCATTTCCATCATAATCGAACAGTGCCTGATTGGCCCATTCGTTTCCCCCGGGACCGGGATCCTGAATATACTTCAGGGACTCCTCGTTGGCCCAGCCACAGCCGGGCACCGGGATCCATGCCGGCTCCCAGTAATAGAAGCCTTTTCCTCTGCCATCCGGAACCTGCGCAATGCGTTCCATGACCTTCTGCATGAATGCAGCCTGTCCTTCCGGTGTCATAGGATACTCTACCGCCTCCGCAAGGTGGGGCTTGGTCGCCATGCCCTTGCGCTCTTTGGGTGCGAGCTTCTCTCTGTCCGCATAGTCTTCCATGGTAAATCCCATGGAAACCTCCGCTACGATGACATCCTTCTGATATCTCTGTGAGAGATCATTCATATTATTGGTCAGATCATCAATGGTTCCGTGCCAGAAGGGATAATAGGACAGTCCGATGACATCGAAGTCCTCTCCTCTCTGTACATAGGCATCAAACCATTCTCTGCAGCGGGCATTGTTGCCGCCGCAGTCCAGATGAAGCATCACTCTGCTGTCCGGGGATACTTCTCTCACCGCACGGATGCCCGCGCTGATGAATCTTGCAATATTGTCAACGTTGTCCCATTTTCCATAGGGCCACATCAGACCATTGGTGATCTCATTTCCCACCTGTACCATCTCCGGAAGCAGATCGAGACGCTTTAACTTCAAAAGCACATCCTTTGTGTAGTCATACACATTCTTCTCCAGTGTATCCGCATCGGCATACGCCCACTCCTTAGGAGGGAACTGTTTGCCGGGATCTGCCCAGAAATCACTGTAATGCAGATCCAGCAGATAGCTGTAACCCAGCTTTTTACCGGCCGAAGCCAGTGCTACCAGCTTGGTGAAATCACTGGTACCGGCACTGTAAGGCTTGCCGTCCTCACTGTAAGGATCATTCCAGAGACGGATGCGCAGAGAGTTGGCACCGTATTTTTTCAGGATCTCCAGTGCATCGCCCTCTTTGCCTTCGTCATAAAACCTTGCACCGAGCGCCGTCTCCTCCGGCAGACTCGATACATCCATACCTTTTATAAATTTATCCATAAATTAACGCTTTGTCTCCATGTCATACGTTTATCCTAAGAATTCATTCCATGAATTCTCCCAGGTTAAACTGCCGAAGCAGTTTAACCTTTCACGGCACCACCGGTAATACCTTCCACATAGAACTTCTGCATGATGACAAACAATACAGAGATGGGAATGGATACCAGTACACCGCCTGCACAGAACTGACCAAAGTAAGTGTTGATCAGGCTCTTATCCAGCATATTGTACAGACCGATGGCAACGGTCCACTGCGAAGAAATACCGGAATTTAACAACAGCTTTGCATATACGAAATCCATCCAGGGGGACAGGAAGGAGCTGATAACGGTATACACAATGATGGGACGGCTCATGGGGATAACAACCTTCCAGAAGATCGTAGCCTCACTGGCTCCATCCAGATAAGCGGCCTCGCGCAGGGAGTTCGGAATCGTATCGAAGAAGCCCTTTGCGATCAGGTAACCCAGACCGGAACCGGCAGAATATACCAGGATCAGTCCGAGGTGCGTGTTGGTCAGGTTCAGGGTCTTCAGGATAAAATATACTGCGATCATGGACAATACACCGGGAAACAGATTCACGATAACTGCAGCGTTCATCAGCGGCTTACGTGCCGGGAAACGCATGCAGGAGGTCGCATAGGCCACCATCAGTACAAAAGCAGTGGAGATCACACATACCACACATGCAATGATGAAGGTGTTCTTGAACCAGTTCGGGAACTGTGCCACACTGTCTGCGGAAAACAACAGGTTCTTATAATTGACCAGGCTCCATTCCTTCGGGAAAAAAGTGCTGGTATTCATGCCGGTGTATGCACTGAAGGAGGTGACCACCAGCCATACGATGGGCACCAGCCAGACAAATGCCAAAAACGCCAGTAACAGGTTATGTAATAAAGTCTTAATAAATCTCTTCATTAACGGAACGCCTCCTCTCTGTCACCCTTCAGGAATCTGCTGAAGGCAATGAGGGTAAATACCGCACAAAGGATAAACACGATAATACCGATGGTGGATGCCATCTTGTAGTTGTAATAACTCTGTGTCAGGTTGAACAGCCAGGTGATCAGCAGGTCCACTTCCTTCGCCTGGGAGTTCGCCATGGCCTGATTGGTGGTGGTATATACACCCTGGGTCAACAGATAGATTACGTTAAAGTTATTAATATTCTTGACAAAATCCGTTACCAGAGAAGGTCCGGTGACGAACAGCATATACGGCATGGTGATGTGAATAAAGCTCTGCATCGGAGTAGCTCCGTCAATCTTCGCACTCTCCAACTGGTCAGAAGGAATATTCATTAACACACCGGTAGCGATCAGCATCTGGTAAGGAACACCGATCCAGATATTGATCAGGATGATCATTACATGTGCCCATCCGGGAGCGGACAAAAACGGAATGTAACTGGTACTGATCGCGCCGATATCTCTCAGCCACTGGGTAATTCCTGCATTGGCACAGATCGTGTTCATGATACCGTTGTTAGCGAAGAAGTTACGTACCAGAAGCAGGGAAACGAACTGGGGAACTGCGATAGTTACAATGAACAGAGTTCTCCACAGCTTCGGCAGCTTTGTTCTCTTATTATTGATCAGCAAGGACAACAGGATACCACCCAGGTAAGTGGTGAAAGTTGCGAACAGTGCCCATACCAGTGTCCAGATCAAAATCTTGCGGAAAGCATAACCGAAGGTAATGGTCATTCCACCGTTGGAGAACAGATTCTTGAAGTTGGCAAATCCCACCCATGTAAACAGTGCGGACGGAGGCATATGTCCCTGATCATAGTTCGTAAATGCGACAGCGATCAGGATCAGCAGAGGAATGATCGTGAAAATAACGACACCCATGACAGGAAGTGCCAGCAGTGTGATATAGAATTTGTCATTCTTGAACTGCTGCAAGTCTTCTACAAACGTATTGATATGTTCTCCTGCCTGTGCTTTTTTCTGAAGTCGGTAAACAGTCACTTCATTCTTAAGCCAGATCACCAGGAACGTGAACCAGATAACAAATGAAACTACGGAGAATAACAGGATCATAAACGAGTTGTCATAATCGTTGAATTCATTCTGCATGGTTACAATATTGAAAACCGTCTCCTGCTGAACAGTTCCCAAAGTTCCAAAATCACGTACATACTCTGTGGCAAAGCCAAAGGTAAATACAATGACTGCCACTTCGAGCAGAGTCATTAAAATACCTTTGATAATTTGTTTTCTGCGGATATATCCTGCTCCCATCCAGACCAGGGATAATTTTACGAACAGATCTCCTTTTACTACTGCCTCACCGAACTCCTTGAAGAATCCGCCGATTCCGCTCTTTTTCTTCTTCATTCTCTGCCCTCTCCTTTCCTCATATTAATATAAAATTTTAGTAACTATTCCGAACACCTTCCCGCGCTCATCTGATTAGTTACATAACCCGGCAGGCAGGAGTCGAACCCACTTACCGGAAACGTTTCCTGTAAAAAAGGCATCCATCCACTACGTATTATTGTTCATAGCTTCAGGACGCCTTTCTATTCTCTGTATTCGTTCTGCACCAGAACGTTTTCATCATTCATTTGTAACAGAACCGGAACAGATTATCTTCCCAAACTTATTCAGCGGGTACGGAAACACCTTCTACCAGCTCATCCAGTGCTGCCTGGATACCAGCTTCATCATCAGCCTTCAGCTGACCCTGAGCTACTTTCTCACCGAAGGTAGCAGCGGGATCCCAGTACTTACCACCGACGATCTGAACTACACCATAAGCGGACTGCTCAGCCAGAGCTGCAATAGCGGTATTGGAAGAAACTTCCTCGGAACCTGCTACGTTGATATTGGAAGGTCCGATCTCTCTCTCTGCGAAACGTACTGCCTGGTTGTCTTCGTTGGTGATCCAGTCAGCCAGCAGAGTTGCCCAACCTGCATTTGCAGAATACTTGTTAACACCTACCAGCTTGAAGCCTGCTACAGAGCCCTGCTGGATCTGCTTGTCACCACAGGTATAGGTAGGAAGCTTGGTAGCTGCGTAGCCATCACCAAAAGCGGTCTGAGCTGCGGTTGCATCCCAGGTACCGGAAACTACTGCACACAGATCACCGGAAGCGATCTGGTTAGATACGTCACCATCAGCGATCGGAAGGAATGCGCTGTTGCCGGCAATACCCAGCATAGCCTGTACTACCTGTACACCAGTAACGCCATCAGCGCTGGTGCCGTTCCAGTCCATAGCAGTGCTGCCGTCGTCGTTCAGTGCGGTAGTAAAGCCTGCACCATAGAAGAAGGAAGCATTGTACCAACCGGAAGCAAGAGTCATACCAACCTTCTTGCCAGCCTTCTCAGCTGCTGCAAGTAAGGTATCCCAGCTCTGTGCATCTTCGGGAGTTACTAAAGTGGAGTTGTAATATAAGAAGTAACCGTTATCAGCGCTCATAGGGAATGCATACAGTGTGCCGTCCTTGGTTGCTGCGTCTACAGAACCGGGAGCATTTGCGCTCTTAACATCAGCTACGCTCTTACCTGCGTAAGCTTCCAGAGCTGCGTCCATCTCATCAACAGACTGCAGAGCACCTGCATTTACCAGGTCGATCAGCTGATCAGATGCGAAAGAATACACATCAGCAGCAGCCTCAATATCGGCTAAAACAGTATCCTTAGCTGTGGACTCGGATTCGGTACCAAGCTGGATATCGAAGTTTGCATAATCTGCATAATGCTCCTTGAAGGAATCGATCATGCCCTGTAACATGGTCTGATCTTCCTCAGCACCCCAGATTCTCAGGGAAACGTCCTGCTTCTCAGCGGGAGCGGTCTGTGCAGCCTCGGTAGAAGCTGCGGTGGTAGCAGCGGCATCAGTGCTGGTGTTGGAAGCATCAGAGTTTCCACAAGCTACCAGAGAGAATGCCATAGTCAGTGACATTGCTAAAGCGACTAACTTTTTCATTTTGTTATCCTCCTGTTTTGTTTTGCAAGTTTGTGCGTATTGCGCAACCGCTTGTCTACGATAATAGTTTAGCAACATTTCCTTATGTTGTCAATTTATAATAATGACTGATATTACAGTCAAAAATTGTGCATTTTGCACAACAGCCTTTTGAAACCCTTGATTTTACTGGTTTTTTAGCACATCCTGTTTTTTGAAAAAAAGCTTTTTTTATAATTTTTTTGAGTTAAATTGAGGAAAACGTTTTTCCAGATTGTGATTTTCGCACTCCATTTCAGCCTTTTGTAGACTCCTTCAGGATGATCTCATAGTCCAAAAGTGTTTTGTCCGGTACTGTCTTGCCATGGATCATATCCAACAGCACCTGGCAGGATCTTCTGCCCAGTTCTGTGATATTGAACTTCAGTGAGGTTATGGTAATCGGATAATTCTCCAGAATACGGCTGTAATGGCAGGACGCCACCTTCATCTGATCCGGGATTCTCACACCCATGCGTGCAAGCTTTCTGACCACTTCGTCACAGATGTAGTCATCCTGGCACAGAATGCACTCCACGCCGCTGTTTTTCAGCTCTTCCACCGCTTTTTCCACCATTGCCCTGCTGCTTAGATCCGTGTAGACCAGGTCCTGGTTCAGCTTCCGTTTTCCCTTGCGGTAGGCTTCTTCATATCCCTGATACCTGCAACGGTTTACCATCTGGTCCATATTGCTTCCCAGGTAGGCAATATTCTGGATCCCTTTGGCGAACAGAACCGTCACCAGTTCCTTACAGGCTCCCACATTATCATGGTCCACCTGTACCACATCATCATCCGGAAATTTTCCCACTGCTACAAAGGGAATCTGCTTTTGTTTCAGAAATTTTACATATTTGTCGTTCTCATAAGTCCTGGTAAGGATCATTCCGTCCACTTTACGGTTTTTGATCAGACGTTCCAGTGGTTTGGTATCGTTTCCGTTCGTGGTTACCACAATAATGTCATAATCATTAGCCTGTGCCACCTCTTCCACTCCATACATACAAGTGTGGAAGAAAGGCATATCCACCAGAGTATTCACTTCCGGAAGGATGATCGCGATATTATTGGTCCGGGACTGTGCCAGGCTCTGTGCCGCCGCATTTGGATAAAAGCCGTGTTCTTCGATATAAGCAAGGATCCGGTCCCTCGTAGCCGCGCCGATGCGCCCTTTCCCTGAGATCGCCCTGGATACGGTGCTGGCAGACACCCCCAGCTCCCTCGCCACATCATGGATCGTCATCGTCTTGTCGTTGCCGGAATTGTTGTTCATCTCATTCACCCCATTCTCTGCGCAATTTATCTTTTTCACTTCTTCGAGATACAGATTATAAAGCGCAAGCGATTGTTCATACTCATAGTATCATTTTCATAAAAGGCATTCAATGCGCCTTTTTACACAAATTGACCATTCATTTCTATACAATAGTAACAAAACAGTGGGATTCTTGATGTTATTTCATCTGTTTTTCTTCATTCCGGTTCCGGAACTGTTTCCAATGAGCAACTAATATCGTTCCTTCTGTTGTTCCTGTCTGCGGCAGACTGTCTGCCACGCACAGCCTGCCATACCCCACCCGGTCGTTGGGATATTCCATCTCTCCCCTTAATGGTCTGGCACCTTTTCTAAGATATGCCTTGATTTTTTCTCCGTAGAGGAAGGGATCATTTCCCCGCACAATCCCCCATTCCATCAGAAGCGCCGCCGCACCGCTGACAATAGGTGTTGCGAAAGAGGTTCCGGTGGTGGGAGTAAACGTGCCGTATACATCCGGAGCCTGAATGTTTACACCCGGAGCCACAAGATCCGGTTTTGTCAGTCCTGCTGCCGCTACGCCGATGGTACGGGTGCTGTCGGCATAGCCCCTGCCGGAGAAATCCGCATAGGTATCATAGACTGGGTCGTAAGCCCCTACCGTGATCACCTTCGCTGCTGTGGAGGGAACTGTCAGCGTTACCTGTGGAGTGGAACGGTAAAACCCTGTGCTGTCTCCCCTTCCGTTCCCTGCCGGGAGATACAGATAATATTGTCCTGTCACGGTCACTACCGGTTCCAGCAGGATTGTCCAGATCCCTGCATTGATGTAGCTTCCCTCTGCCGGGATCATGTCCAGATAGATTTCCTGTGCCACCGCATAGGGCAGAGGCTCTCCCAGATAAACCAGTATTCTAGTCTGTTCCAATTCCAGCGTGTATTTTCCTCCCTGGATATTTGTGGACAATTCTGCTTCCTCACCTCCCGGGGCCTGCAGTCTTATCCGGAACACATCGCTGTAATTTTTCCATAGCTGTATATTCAGGTTTCTCTCATAATTGCCCACAGCCAGTTCCACACGACTGTCCCTTGTTATATTCCCGGCGAAATGCCCTCTTGTCGCCCCTTCATTACCACTGCCCACACAGATCACGGTTTTGCCGATCTCGGAAGCATTGTCTAAAAAACGCTCCAGCAGAGAGCTTCCGTCATGAGATCCATAGCTGTTGCCAAAGCTTAGATTGATGACAAGTGGCATATTTAACTGCCTGGCTTTCCGCAGTGCATAGGTCACTCCACGCAGGATTTCGGTTGTCCGGGGGAATCCTTCCTCCACGCCCCCGCTATTTCCCGGCAATCCCAGCTTCACCACGATCAGTTCCGCCTCGGGAGCTGCTCCGGTATAGAGACCATCCGCACTTTTCCCGGCAGCGATCCCTGCCACAGCAGTTCCATGTCCGGACAGGTCTCTACTGGGGATCAGACGGTAGCGATCCAATGCAGGCATCTGCAATGCCGCATTTATTTCCTCCGCGGTATATTCCGTCCCGAGGGAAAATCCATCCGGCATTTTCCCGTATCTCATACTGGCTGTTTCCTCCGACACTGTCTGATCCCATAGATACCGTATCCTCGTACTGCCATCTGCCTTCCGGAACACCTCCAGATCCCAGGTGATCCCAGAATCCAGTACAGCCAAAAGAACGCCCCTTCCATTCAGAAAAGGCGTTCTCATAGTGACCGGTGGAAAGCAGGAAGTCCCCGCAGGAAACGTCTGTCCATAATAAAACCGCTTGGGTTTTTCCACATACTCGATCTCCGGGGTATCCGATACCATATCCACCAGTGCCTCCGGCACCGTAAGGATCGCATATCCGGCGATCAGTTCCTCCACCACAATATTCTGTTCCCGCAGTCTGTCCAGACTGCCGTGATATTTTACGATCAGCTCCCAGCTTCGGGTCTCCGCGCTGTAACCGACATTCAGACTCTCCGTCTGTTCCCGTTCTTCCTCCGGGGTTTCTAATGCAAGGTTCAGAATGTTCTCCAGCTTCTGGTCCATCAGATTTTCCGTCCTTGGTCCTGTATTTCCTACATGGTATGCAGGCGATACAAAACTATTCACGAAAGTCCGGAGTAATCTTCCACTCTTCTACGATTCCTTCGGGATCTGTCCGTCCACATGCAGGATATGGTTGATCAGCCAGTCCGTCAGGTAATTCAGAATATCCATGATCTGTTCATCCTGTTCCGTCTGATCTCCTTCATCCTTCTCATGCTGATCTATAAATTCATCCAGTTTCTTGATAAATTCCTGATGCTGGATCTTCTGGGTAAAAATCTTTTTGTACTGGATGGATTCCATATACGCTTCTTCATCTGTAAAATGTTTTACGGTATAATCACGCAGTTTTTCCAGAATTGCATCGATCTTGTCATACTTATCCGGTGTAAACTCCTCCTGCAGCAGCTCGTAAGCCTCATTGGCATAATCAAACAGCTGCTTATGCTCCTGATCGATCATATCAATTCCGATATAGTATTCCGGTTTCATTTCAAACATAACTTCAACCTTCTTTCGTATTTTTTTCGGATCCTTTTTGGATCATTTCTTGATTCTTTCTTTGAATCTTTTTTTCATTCTAACTATGCACTTTTCGGCCAAAGCTTTCAATGCTTTTTATACTTTTTTAATGATTTTCCGGGATAATTCATCATTCGCCCCAGAATTCCTTCAGCGCCCGCACTGCATATTCTGTATCCATCATGCCCGCAGTCTCCACCGCGGAATGCATGGCCAGCTGGGGCAGTCCGATGTCCACGCTGGACACCGATACATGTGCCGTGGAAATATTACCGAGGGTGGATCCTCCTGCGATATCCGAACGGTTGGCATAGGTCTGGTAAGGCACCTTTGCCCGTTCACAGTAATCCTTCATTTTTGCAGCTGAGATACCATCTGTAGTATATTTCTGGCTTCCGTGGAATTTGATGACGATTCCACCGTTTAAGTAAGGTCTGTTCGTAGGATCCGCCTTCTCCGGATGGTTGGGATGTACCGCATGGGCATTGTCCGCAGAGATCAGGAAGCTATCCGCGATCCAGCGCAGATACATGCTGTGATCCGCACCTAGGCCCTCCGTAATTCTATCTAACACATCCGCAAGGAACGTGGAATCTGCACCCTGTCTGGTACCACTTCCCACCTCTTCATTATCAAATACCGCGCAGATATTGATATATTCCGCAGGTGTACTCTCCGTAAAAGCTTTGGTCAGCGCAAAGGCGCTCTGCAGATCATCCAGTCTCGGAGCCAGGACAAATTCACCCTTTGCTCCTAAGAATCTTCCTTCCTGTCTGGTATACAGGAACAGGTCTTCCCCGAGAATTGCTTCCACATCCACGCCGGAAGCCTCTGCTATAAGTCCAAGCAGCGTAGGCTTCTCCTGCGATCCGTCTGCAGTCTCAGGTTCCCCTGCGGCATCGGTATCAAATGCTACATCCGCAAACAGTGGGAGCATATCTACCTGAGGATTGTACTCCACGCCTTTGTTCATCTCCCGGTTCATATGGATCGCCACATTCGGGATCACGCAGAGATCCCGGTCAATATTGACCAGTCTGCTCCGGATACCATCCGTTCCGCGCACCGCCAGTCTGCCTGCTACGGAAAGCGGTCTGTCCAGCCAGGTGGAAAGGATCATGCCGCCGTATTTCTCGGTATTCAGGCGCATATAGTGATCTTCTACCGTAAGCTCCGGTTTTTCCTTCACCTTAAAGCAGGGGGAATCGCTATGTGCCGCTGCCATATGAAACCCTTTCACAGTTCCCGCAGGAACAGCAAAAGCGATCACGGAAGAATCATTGCGCTCCGTGTAATATTTTCCACCCTTTTTAAGCTTCCATTCCTCGTTTTCCCGCAACCTGACATATCCTGCCTCTTCCAGCATCGCTCCGATATTCGCCATCGCGTGAAAACAGGTGGGGCTTTTTTCTATAAAATCCAGCATTTCTTTTGCTGTCTCGTGAAAATCATTCATGATAATTTCCATTCCTTCCACTGCCCGCTACCGGCAGACGCCTTTCCCTATCGTTCCGCACGCATGGGATTATTGAGGAAATCCTCATAGGTCAGGCGGATACCGTCTTCCAGCTCCGTCGTATAATGGTAGCCCAGGCTCTCTAACTTGCTGACATCCAACAGCTTTCTGGGAGTTCCGTCCGGCTTGCTGGGATCCCATTTGATCTCTCCGGTATAGCCTACGACCTTAGCCACCAGCTCCGTCAGTTCCCGGATGGTCAGTTCCTTGCCGGTGCCCAGATTCACGGTCTCATTGCCGCTGTAAGTATTCATCAGATAAACGCAGGCATCCGCAAGGTCATCCACATAAAGGAACTCCCGCAGAGGTGTTCCGGTTCCCCAGCAGACCACTTCCTTCGCGCCGGATTCCTTCGCCTCATGGAAACGGCGGATCAGTGCCGGAAGCACATGGCTATGAGTCGGATGGTAGTTGTCGTTCGGTCCGTACAGGTTCGTAGGCATAACGCTGATATAGTCGGTTCCGTACTGTCTGTTCAAGAACTCACAGTATTTCAATCCGGAAATCTTCGCCAGTGCATAAGCCTCGTTGGTCTTCTCCAGTTCAGAAGTCAGCAGACAGCTCTCCTTCATAGGCTGCGGTGCCATACGGGGATAAATGCAGCTACTGCCAAGAAACATCAGCTTCTTACAGTCGTTCTGCCATGCGGCATGGATCACATTCATCTCCAGGATCATGTTTTCATACATGAAATCCGCCAAAGCTTCGCTGTTCGCCATGATGCCGCCTACTTTCGCTGCTGCCAGAAATACATAATCCGGCTTTTCCTTTGCGAAAAATTCCTCTACCGCATTCTGTCTGCACAGATCCAGTTCCTTATGGGTGCGGGTGATGATGTTCTTATATCCGTTTCTCTCCAGTGCTCTGCAGATGGCACTTCCTACCATGCCTCTGTGTCCCGCTACGTATATTTTAGCGTCTTTTTCCATAATATTCAATCCGCTTCCTTTCGTTAGATTTCTTTCATCAGCGCTGCTTCCGTTTTGGCTAACTTCAGGTCATGCTCCGCCATCAGACGGCACAGTTCCTCATAGCTTGTCTTCTGGGGATTCCATCCCAGCACCGTACGTGCCTTCTGCGGATCTCCCCACAGATCTACCACATCAGTAGGACGATAGAACGCCTCGCTGACTTCTACCACGACCTTACCGTCCGCCTTGTTGATTCCTTTTTCATGAATACCGCTGCCCTGCCATTCCAGTTCGATTCCGGCATAATGGAATGCCAGTGTGGTAAACTCTCTTACCGTATGCTGTACTCCTGTGGCAATGACGAAATCCTCCGGCTTGTCATGCTGCAGCATCAGCCACATACATTCCACGTAGTCCTTCGCATACCCCCAGTCTCTCTTGGAGTCCAGGTTCCCAAGATACAGCTTATCCTGAATACCACAGGCGATCCTGCCGGCTGCCAGTGTGATCTTACGGGTCACAAAGTTCTCTCCGCGGCGCTCAGATTCATGGTTAAACAGGATTCCGTTCACTGCGAACATGTTGTATGCGTCCCGGTATTCCTTTACGATCCAGAAGCCATACTGTTTTGCCACTGCATAGGGACTGTATGGATGGAAAGGTGTATTCTCGTTCTGCGGCACCTCTTCCACTCTTCCGTACAGTTCGGAAGTGGATGCCTGATAGATGCGGCAGGTCTCGGTCAGTCCTGCGATACGTACCGCCTCTAAGATACGCAGCACGCCCAGTGCATCCACATCACCCGCATATTCCGGTGCTTCGAAGCTCACCTGCACATGGCTCTGTGCTCCCAGATTGTAGATCTCATCCGGACGTACTTCTCCGATGATCCGCACCAGGCTGGAAGAATCCGACAGGTCCCCTCCGTGAAGAACAATTTTATTCTCCCGGATCAGATGATCGATACGTCCTGTGTTACTGATGGAGGATCTGCGGATCAGTCCGTGCACCTCATATCCTTTTTCCAAAAGGAACTCTGCCAGATAGGAGCCGTCCTGTCCGGTAATTCCTGTAATTAACGCTTTTTTCATTCTCTGTCCTTTCTCACACCTTTTTACGGCTGATATACAATGCCGTGTGCGCAGGCGTCCGCCTTATTCTGTCCGCAGAACACGCCTGCGATTGCCAGTCCAAAAGGAATGGAAGTTCCCATGCCTCTGGAAGTGATCACATTGCCGTCTACTTCTACCGGTCCCGCAGTCACTGCCGCACCTTCCAGATGGTCTTCGAAGCAGGGATAGGAGCAGGCTCTCTTCCCCTGTAAGATACCTCTGTGCCCGAAAATACTGGGTGCCGCACAGATTGCCGCGATGTATTTTCCCGTTTTGTAAAAAGCATCGACCTGCTGCATCAGTACTTCGCATGCCTCCAGATTCTTCGTACCCTGTCCGCCGCCGGGAAGCACCAGACAATCATATTCGTCAAAATCCACCTGAGGCAGTGTCATGTCCGCCGTCACCGGGATCTTATGGGAGCCCATCACTTGTCTGTTCTCAGTAATGGACACCATATCGATGGTCAGCCCGCATCTGCGGCAGATGTCCACCACCGTCAGGCCTTCTATTTCTTCAAAACCGTCTGCCAGAAAAATTGCTATCTTACTCATGGTTTTACCTCACTTTCCATTTCGTTTCCTGCCTCGTCTGCAAGTCATACCATCTGACTTTGCACAGTTATGATTAGTATACACAATTTGGAGGCGTAATTCAATTCCCACAGTCAGATATTTGCGTAAAAGGGGCAAACTGTTACAAATACATTGTATTTTCGAGAAATATCATGCTATACTAAAGAAGGCAGTATTTTTAAGTCCCAAATACAGAAACGAGGCATTTGCATCATGGAAATCGAGCGTAAATTTACCCTGAAATCCCTACCTGACAATCTGGAAAGTTATCCCTCTCATCACATCGAGCAGGTCTATCTGAATTATAACCCCGTCATCCGCGCCAGAAAACAGGATGATGAGTATTATCTTACCTACAAAGGAAGCGGTATGATGGCAAGAGATGAGAGCAATCTTCCACTGAATGAAGAATCTTATTATCACCTGAGGGAAAAAGCCGACGGCACCGTGATCTCCAAGAGGCGCTACCTGATCCCGCTAGAGCATCCCGGATTCAAGGAAGGCTTCCCCACACCGCCTGCGGACTATTCCCTGACTATCGAGCTGGACGTCTTCGATGCCCCCTTTGCCCCTCTGATCATGGCAGAGGTCGAATTCGGTAGCAAGGAAGCGGCAGAAGCGTTTGTTCCTCCCGCATGGTTCGATAAGGATGTGACTTATTGCAAGGAATACCACAATTCCTATCTGGCACTGGAACTACATCACGCACCGGAAGCATAGCATGTTAAAAACGCAATACGGAAGGCTTAACGCCTTCCGTATTTTTATAATCGTGCATATAATTTTGCCATTTTATAGATCTTCTTCGCAAGCTTCGGATCCAGTGCATCCTTATCCATGCGCCATTTCCAGTTGCATCCTAACGTGGAGGGAATATTGATCCTGGCACTGCCGTCCAGCTCCAGATAATCCTGCATAGGAATGATGGCCGTATCCGCACAGCTGGACAATGCCGCCCGGACGATCTCAAAGCACAGCTTTTTGTCATTCTTATGTCCCAGATACTTTTTCGCGAACTTCCGATCCTTCTCCGGCATGTTCTGTATAAATCCTACCGTAGTATCGTTGTCATGGGTTCCGGTATAGACCACGCAGTTTTTATCATAGTTATGGGGCAGATATTCACTGTCATTTCCCGCATCAAAAGCAAACTGTAAGATCTTCATTCCCGGGTAGCCTGTCTTCTTCACCAGTCGGATCACACTGGGGGTCAGGAATCCAAGATCTTCTGCGATGACCTTCTTTTTGCCCAGTTTCTTCTTCATCACAGCAAACAGTTCATAGCCCGGTCCCTTCTCCCAGTGACCGTTCTGTGCCGTAGGATCTCCGTAAGGCACAAACCAGTACTCGTCAAATCCCCGGAAATGGTCGATACGGAGTACATCGTATAGCTGATAGCAATATGCAATACGCTGCATCCACCATTCGTAACCGGTCTTCTTATGATATTTCCAATCATAGAGCGGATTGCCCCACAACTGTCCGGTCTCGGAGAAGCAGTCCGGCGGGCAGCCTGCCACACCGATGGGACGTCCTTCCTTATCTAACTGGAACAGCTTGGGATTCGCCCAGGTATCGGCACTGTCAAAAGCTACATAGATAGGAATATCTCCTACGATCTCGATGCCCTTTTTATTCGCATAAGCCTTCAGTTCTTTCCACTGTTTGGCAAACAGGTACTGCTGGAAGCAGTAAAATGTGATCTCATCTGAGAGCTTTTTGCGGTACTTGCGAAGTGCTGCCGCTTTTCTGAGACGGATGTCCTCATCCCATTCCATAAAGCAGACACCGCCGAAAGCATTTTTCACTGCCATATACAGAGTATAATCATCCAGCCAGTAAGCATTGTCCGTGATGAACTTCTGATACTCCTGGCTTTCCAGAAGTCCCTGTTTTTTCGCATTCTCAAATGCAATCTTCAGAACCTTGAACCGGGACAGGTAGATCTTCTCATAGTCCACGTAATGTTCATTGTCTCCGAAGTCATAGCTGTCACAGATCTCCTTCGTCAAAAGCTCTTCCTCGATCAGAAGCTCCAGATCGATATAGTAAGGATTCCCCGCAAAAGTGGAAAACGACTGATAGGGCGAGTCTCCGTACCCGGTAGGGCCTAACGGCAGGATCTGCCACAGTCTGTTGCCGGACTTCTCCAGAAAGTCCACAAAACGATAACTTTCTTTGCCGAAGGTTCCGATCCCGTACGTAGAAGGGATACTGGATATCGGCAGTAAAATTCCCTGTTTTCTTACGTTTTCTTTCATTGCTTTTGTATTCCTTTGATTTGATTAAAAAAATAACTATCCAGTACTTTGCCGTCGCTCTGAATAGTTACTAAAAATGGAAGCAAGGGGGCTCGAACCCCTGACCTTTCGCGTGTGAGGCGAACGCTCATCCCGGCTGAGCTATGCTTCCGGGTACTGCAGTATTCTTCTGCCATCCTTATTATAGCACCGGCATTTGGAATTGCAAGTACTAACAAATGCGGTTAGTGGGATTTGAACCCACACGGGTAACCACTGGCACCTAAAACCAGCGCGTCTGCCAATTCCGCCATAACCGCTTACGTGTCCACAAAAGAACACGCCTAATTATACTCTGCCACCCTTAAGCTTGTCAAGCATCCTGAACGGCTGTCTCTCCGATGTGACAGATGACTTTCCGATAGATTCTCACCAAGAAATACGATGTTAACAGCACACTGACAAGTTCCGCAATGGGAAATGCCCACCAGATCAGCGTCACATCACCGCTTAAGGATAAAAGCTTCGCCACGGGAAGCAGCACACACATCTGTCTTGCCACAGATACGATCATACTGTAAACACCGTTGCCCAACGCCTGGAATACGCTTCCCACCACAATACAGAAGCCGGCAAACACAAAGCTTAAGGAAATCGTCTCTAACGCCGGAACGCCGATGGCAATCAGGCTTTCCTCCGCGTCAAACATACGCATAAGCTGTGCCGGGAAAATATGCATTGCAAGTAATCCTACGAACATAATACCCACACCATATGCCACGCTGTGCTTAATCGTCTTAATGACACGGTCTCTGTGTCCGGCACCGTAATTGTAAGCGATGATGGGCACCATGCCGTTGTTCAGACCGAATACCGGCATGAATACAAAACTCTGCAGCTTGAAATAGATACCAAATACTGTCTGGGCAGAACCAAACGCCGCCAGGATCAGGTTCATTCCGTAAGTCATAAGGGAACCGATCGCCTGTACCACAATAGAGGGCGCACCTACCTTGTAGATCTGTCCGATGAGATGCGCATTCGGACGGAAGCCTTTCATGGAAAGATTCAGTTCCTTATTGAATTTCAGATTAAACACAAGTGCCATGGATGCCGCAATGATCTGTCCGATAACCGTAGCCACCGCTGCTCCGGCGATTCCCATCCGAGGCAGCCCGAAATATCCGAAGATCAGGATCGGATCCAGGATGATATTGATGATTGCACCGATTCCCTGCGTGATCATGGTGTAGATTGTCTTGCCGGTAGCCTGTAACAGTCTTTCAAATGTTGTCTGCAGGAAAATCCCCATCCCCGCCACACAACAGATGGTCAGATATGTCACTCCATACTCCCGTACTTCTAAGACATCCGTCTGGCTGGCAAAAAACGGTCTGCTAACTACTGCGCCGATCACTGCAAAAGCCACGTAACTTACAACAGCAATGAAAATGCCGTTTCTGGCAATAATGTTTGCTTTCTCAAAATTTTTCTCTCCCAGTGTTTTGGACAAAAAGGCGTTGATACCTACTGCCGTTCCCACTGCCACGGCGATCATCAGGCTCTGGACCGGGAAAGCCAGGGATACCGCACGCAGGGCATATTCGTTGATTCTGGAGACGAAGATGCTGTCTACGATATTGTACAGCGCCTGCACCAGCATGGAGATCATCATAGGCAGGGACATGGAGATCAGTAATTTATCAATGGGCATAACTCCCATTTTGTTTTCTTTGGTCTGCATAAAAGTGCTCCTTTCGCATAAAAAAAAGCCCCAAGCGGGGTTTTAAAGGATGTGGAAATGATGTATGTTATCAGGATGTCACAACACTTAGTGAGGCATGGGGGATTCGAACCCCCGACAACTTGATTAAAAGTCAAGTGCTCTACCGACTGAGCTAATACCCCATAATGAAACAGGGCTAGCTGGATTCGAACCAGCGAATGCAGCAGTCAAAGTGCTGTGCCTTACCGCTTGGCGATAGCCCTATAAATATGACACCAAGCGTGCCATTACGACACTTCACTAATGAAAAAAGGTGGATAAAGGGATTCGAACCCTTGGCCTCCAGAGCCACAATCTGGCGCGCTAACCAACTGCGCTATACCCACCATGCGAGACAGTGATGACCAAAAGTCTTCCTTATCTCAAATGTGCTCGAAGGGATTCGAACCCCCGACCCACGGCTTAGAAGGCCGTTGCTCTATCCAGCTGAGCTACGAACACATATCTGTCGTTAACTGCATTAGCAAACCGACGAAGCATATTGTAACTTATCCGACATCATTTGTCAACAGTTTTGTACTAATTTTTTGAAAAATAAACACAAAACCTAAGTTACGCATCGGGGTGACAGGATTCGAACCTGCGACCCCCTGGTCCCAAACCAGGTGCTCTAGCCAAGCTGAGCCACACCCCGAGGCTGCGTTGCGGACTCCCGCAACGCAGGAGTTATTATAACCTAGAATTTTTCTCTCTGTCAAGAGGAATTATCGCAGATAGGCAATGGTAAAATGTACTTTTTCCTGCCTGTCGATCTCCATGATGGCATAGGACGGCAGGCGCCCCTCCTGTCTCGGATAAGAGAGGCTGCCGGGATTCACGGCAATAATGTCATCATCGATATCGATCACCGGGCGATGGGTATGTCCATACAGCACGATATCCACACCGCGGTCAATGGCTTCTTTTTTAATCGTCTCATTGCCCATGGATACATAATAGTTGTGTCCGTGAGTCACCCAGACCTTATAAGGACCGATATCCAGCGTGATCTCTCTGGGAAGATTTGAGAAGAAATCGTTATTCCCAAGGACAATATACACCGGGCATTCTGCCGCGGAGGACAGCGCATATTCGCTGCCTTCCGCATCCCCACAGTGGATCACCATATCCGGGTGATGCATTTCCAACACTTTAAAGTAATTCTCATTCTTTTTATGGGTATCACTTACGATCAATATCTTCATATTTCTTCAGTTCCTCTTTCATCAGCTGCAATGCCTTGCCTCTATGGCTGACCTGATTCTTCTCTTCTTCTGTTAATTCTGCTGTCGTCTTATCAAACCGGGGCACATAGAAAATAGGATCATAGCCGAAGCCGTTTGCTCCCTTTTCCTCATAGCCGATCCTTCCCTCTATGGTGGCTAACGTGGTCAGTTCCCGCCCGTCGGGCAATACAGCCGCGATGGCACAGACAAATCTTGCGGTACGCTCTTCGTCCGGCACACCTTCCAACCTGTTTATCAGATTCGCGTTTTTCACAGAATACGGGGTATCTTCCCCCAGATATCTGGCGGAATAGATGCCCGGCTCCTTGTTCAGATAATCGATCTCCAGTCCGGAATCGTCCGCCATCACGATATCTTTCGTAAAGGCAGCCACCGCACGGGCTTTGATCAACGCATTTTCCTCATAGGACTGTCCGTTTTCCTCAATGTCTACCCGGATTCCCGCATCTTTCATGGATACCACTTCCATTCCGGTATCTTCCATGATCATACGGATCTCTTTGATTTTGCCGGCATTGCCGGTTGCAAATACGATTCTTCCCTGCATTTTATACTCCTTACCGTATTTATCATTGCGTATTAGTATAAACCTCGTTGATGGCTTCCGCAATACCTTCCACCAGCTTTTTTTGGTAACTGTCCTGCTCTAACAGCTGTCTCTCATTGCTGTTCGTTACGTAGCCGAGCGAAATTCTGGCCGCCGGGATCGTCAGATCCCACAATACATCTCCATCGGCTGCGGGAACAACTCCCACCGCCCGGTTGCTGGCAGCCACTGTGACCTGCCTTGCCACACAATCTGCCCACTGAAGATTTCCGAACTCCGGAATATAATATTCATCGTTATACTCCGCGCAGATTCCGTAGACAGCCTCATTCTCCGGATCCGCAGACAGCCCGATCTCCAGATAGAGATCCGCTCCTACCCAGTCTGCGAACATCCTCCGGGCTTCCTTGGATACCTCCGTATCCTCCGAGCGGGTGAGATACACTTTTACTTTCTGATCTTCCATCAGCTGTGCCGTCTGTTTTGCCACCTTAAGAGCGATGTCCTTTTCCTGGCAGCCGGAAGCCGTAACACCTCTGTTGCTGCCACCTCCTGCCGGATCCAGTACCACGATCCTGTCATAGAGTTCCTTCGGCATCACATAATCAATTCGTAACACTCCCTCTTCCAGAGTACTGTGATATTCCAACACATCCTTCATTGTCAGCCGCAGCAATACACCTTCATTCCGGGACTCGCAGATTCCTTTTTCCACAAGTGTCAGATCTCCCGTGATTTTATGTTCCTTATAGAAGGTCTTCCTGCCGGTCTGTATGTAGACCCAGAGTTCCTTTTCCATATAATGGTTCTCTACTACTACATTCTCCGCCTTGGTTCCTGCTTCTAACGGAATACAGATCTGCCTGTCAGCCACATGGTCTGTCATCATGGGCAGCTGCATCTCTCCGTTTTCACCGGTACGATATTCCGGGACAATCTCTCCCTGTTCCTGTCCTCTGGCGGATATGACCACTGTCTTATGTGCTGCCACATGCAACATTCCCCCCATAGACACGGCACCTAACACAAGCCACAGGATCAGTGTCAGTGTCATATTTTGTTTTTGATCTCTGATTTGCAGTCGTTTTTTCATGGAAGGCTATACTTCTCTTCTCTTCGGCGGCTTCGGTCCTAAGAACTGATAATAATAGGTCTTCATCATTCCATTATAAATCTTGCGGTTTTTATCCGCTTTTCTTCCGATATCCTTCTCCGCCTGCTCGTATGCGGTGATCAGATACATACTCCAGGAATCCAGTTCCCGGAATCTCTCACCGATGGTGCGGTACAACTGCGGCATCTGGCTCTTATCCTGCAGACGCTCTCCATAAGGCGGGTTCGTAATAATAAAACCGTATTTCTTCGGGTGATGGAGTTCCTCCACGCCCCTGCGTTGGAAATGGATCAGCTTATCCACTCCCGCAAGTCTCGCGTTCTCTCTGGCAATCTTCACCATATCCTCATCAATATCGTATCCCTGAATATCTGTCTCCACCGACAGATCCACCATCTCTTCCGCTTCATCGGAAGCGTCATACCACACCTTTTTACCCACAATATGCGGCCAGTCCTCCGCCGTAAAACTACGGTTCCTGCCGGGAGCCATGTTGGCTGCCATCATAGCTGCCTCTATGGGGAATGTTCCGCTTCCGCAAAAAGGATCCACCAGAATCCTGCCGGCATTCCAGGGGGTCAGCAGGATCAGGGACGCTGCCAGATTCTCCGCAATGGGAGCCTTCGCCGTAAGCTTCCGGTAACCTCTCTTGTGCAGGGATTCTCCGGTGCTGTCCAGTCCCACCGTCACTTCATCCTTCATCAAAAATACACGGATAGGAAAAGAAGCGCCATCCTCCGGGAACCAGGAAATATCATACTGACTTTTCAGGCGGTCTACCATTGCCTTTTTCATTATAGACTGGATATCCGAGGGACTGAACAGCTTGGACTTCACACTTGCGGCCTTCGCCACCCAGAACTTTCCGTCCTTCGGAATATACTCTTCCCAGGGAAGATTCTTGGTTCCCTGGAACAGTTCTTCAAAAGTCTCGGCATGAAAACTTCCCACCTTGATCAGAATACGCTCTGCTGTCCGCAGGAAAATATTGGCTCTGCACAGAGCTTCTTCATCTCCGTAAAAAGTGACCCTGCCGTCCGCCACTTCCGTAATATCATAACCGAGATCCGTGATCTCTCTCTTAAGCACCGATTCCATGCCGAAATGGCAGGGGGCGATCAATTCAAAACGTCTCATTCATTCCTCCGTATCTCATCAGACATAAAATCATTATATATGCATTCCAAAAATATGTAAATAGGGGCGTTCCTGCGAACGCCCCTGACTTCTTATGCACAAAAAACTAGCAGTACTTGTTCTGCTCCTTATTCTCGCTCTGGTCCTTGTTCTGGTTCTTACTCTGATTCTTGCTCTGATTCTTACTGTTCTGCTTATTCTGAGAGTTCTGATTCTCACCATAAGCGTTACTGTACTTGTTCTCGTTGTTCTGATCGTAATTATTAGACATATCTGTGACCTCCTGATCGGAATTATTTTAAGTTACAGGAGTAGTATGTCTTTTTTGCAGAAATTTATGCTATTTTATTTTTTGGTACTTTAGAACTAAATTTCCTCTTGCTTTTTTGTGACGTTAGTACTATAATAAGATTCGTAGATAGAAACCCCTTCATGATTCTATTTGCACCCTTATGTATTATTTATACTCCCCTCAAGAAAGCCACCAGCTTCCCCCTGGTGGCTTTTACGTGGTAATTAACTCTATTCAGAGCCGTTAAATAGTTACTAGTTGAGCCAGTCGCGGAACAACTTCACTAAAAACAACACTACCATAATAGGAACCAATACCGGTGCCAAAAATGACAATACAGAAAATACCGCACTGAAGATCAGCACTACCACCAGAATTCCAAGAATCACCCACACCCAGGCAGGAAGCTTTACAAGTACATCTGCCACCTTATTCCGGTGGGAACCGTCATTTCCATCCTCTGTATAACTGCGATGTAGATTCGGTCCTGCTGCCTCTCTATACTCTCCGTTGCCATAGACGGTGTTCCGGTATCCGGAATATTCGTCTCCGCCATTGGTCTGGATGATCGTACGGGCGATCAGCCGCGGATCTCCCAGGCTCTCTAAGACTTCCTCTTCCGTACGCCCCTTACGGATCTCCGTATTTATATAATCTTCGTAATAATTTACATTGTCCATGACCAGCCCCGGGGACACTCGTCCGTTCAGTGCCATCCGCAGTCGATCCACAAATTCCTGTTTATTCATATTTGCTCGATTCCTTCCGTTTGCACCATCATTTTAGCATGACATAAGTACTACGTAAATATACGGACTGGGAAGTATTTCTAAAACTTTTCTAAAATGAGATACAAAAACCCCGGAGACATCATCTCCGGGGCCTTAGATGTACGTGACAGGATTCGAACCCACGACCTTCTGGTCCGTAGCCAGACGCTCTATCCAGCTGAGCTACACGTACATTTACAGGTTTTCGCCTGCAACAGTATGTATTTTAACTGCTGCAGGTGAAAATGTCAATAGAATTTTTTAATTTTTTCAAACAATTTTATTTTCTGCCGGTTTTTCTGCTGCAGGTACGACTTTCGCATCATACTTTTCCAGAATAGCCTGCTTGAACTCTTCGTAATTATCCTCATCATCGTAGCAGGCGTATTCAATCTCCAGCGGTTCCTCCGTCTTCATCAGAAGCATTCCCAAAAGAGACTTCGCATCCATTGCGGTCTTCTGAATACGGATATCGATCGCATCATCGAATTCATTGCAGGTATCCACAAAATGTCTGATTTCATCCTCCGAATGGAAGGTAATATATAGTTTTTCTCTCATCCTTCGTTCTCCCATCTGTCCGCTTGCGGACACCCCATACCTTTGTATATTATGCCGTCAAACACATAAGCCTATCCCCACGCGCCGGTCAAACGTGGACATGCGCGTCTTTAGCGTGCTGCCAGTGCCTGTGCGATATCCTCACGCATATCCAGTACGGCCGCGCGGGAAGCATCTGCATAATTCTGCTCACCGAACTGTGCATACTTCTCCTGCTGATATGCGGCAATGATGCCACGGGAGGAGTTGATGATGGCACCCAGTCCGTCTTCGTTGAAGAAGTGTACCAGATCTGCACCCTTACCGCCCTGTGCACCGTAACCGGGCACCAGGATAAATGCCTTGGGCATTACCTTACGAAGCACTTTGCCCTGCTCAGGATAGGTTGCGCCTACCACAGCACCTACATAGCTGTAAGAATCGCCCATGCAGTCAGCTCCCCAGGCTGCTACCTTTTCTCCCACCAGTTCATACAGCGGTCTGCCGCCCACCAACTGATCCTGGAACTCGCCGCTGCTGGGATTGGAAGTCTTCACCAGTACGAAAATGCCCTTTTTCTCTTCCTTACAGATCTTCACAAAAGGATTCACGCCGTCGGAGCCCAGATAAGGGTTTACAGTCACGAAATCCTCATCAAAACCGTAATAGCTCTTGCTGCCTACCTGTACTTTGCCCAGATGTCCGACTGCGTATGCCTCGGAAGTGGATCCGATATCACCGCGCTTGATATCTCCGATGACGATCAGACCTTTTTCTTTACAATAATCCACAGTCTTTTTAAATGCCACCATACCGGGAATGCCAAACTGCTCATACATTGCCACCTGAGGCTTCACAGCCGGTACCAGATCATAAATTGCATCCACAATACCCTTGTTATACTGCCAGATTGCTTCTGCGGCACCTTCCAGGGTCTCACCATACTCAGCGAAAGCCGCCTTTTTAATATATTCCGGCACGAATTTCATCATAGGATCCAGTCCTACCACGATCGGTGCGTTGGTTTCTTTGATTCGAGCGATCAGTTTGTTGATCATATTTCCTCCATTCTGCAATCATTTTCGTTGCATTTTATTCTCAATTGTGTAAATTACCCTCTGCGGTGTATCTGTAATGACCGCAGAAAAGGCACCGCCTTCGGGCGATGCCTCATGACCTGTTTCTATTCTACCCCAACTAATGTCAGTTGGTCAACGTACTTCTTGATATTTGAAGCATTTACATACTTTTTATGACTGTCGCCGTTTACTACCACCAGTGTCGGTGCCTGCATTACGCCATAACGTCTTGCCAGTTCCATGTTCTCCTCCGCATCGATGGTCACGTAGGACACATTTTTCAAATATTCCTTCACCAGCTTGCAGTTCGGGCAGGTCTTGGTCGTGAACAGATACTTGATATCCTGCGGCTGCTCCACCTTCACTTCCACGTCCTCTGCAAAATTGGACAACGTTACCACACTTCTGGTGGGACGTTTTAAAGAAGAATGGACAATGTCATACTCCGTTCTGTTGGCATATTCCTGTAACTTACCATCATTCCAGTTCTGCACCGGACGATAGTAACCGGTGATGCGGCTGTACACCTCGGTCTTCGCCCCACAATGAGGACATACCTTCACCTCTCCAGCCAGATAACCGTGTTCCTTACAGATGGAATAGGTCGGCGACAGCGTATAGTATGGCAGCTTGTAATTAGAAGCGATAGTCCGCACCAGGGAAGCCGCTGCTTTCCAATCGGGAAGCTTCTCTCCCAGGAACGCATGGAACACCGTACCTGAAGTATACAGGGTCTGCAATTCATCCTGAATATCCAGTGCATCGAAAATATCCACAGTATAGTCCACCGGCAGATGGGAAGAGTTCGTATAGTAAGGAGTATCTCCGGGCTTTCCTGCCGTCTTGATACCGGGCCAGCGCTTTCTGTCGTGCTTGGCCAGACGGTATGTGGTACTCTCCGCAGGAGTCGCTTCCAGATTGTAAAGGTCTCCGTACTGCTCCTGATAATCCGACAGGCGCTCTCTCATATGATTCAGTACTTCCTTGGTAAACTCCTGAGTTCTCGGATCGCTCATATCCGCTCTCAGCCAGTTGGCATTTAGGCCCACCTCGTTCATGCCGATCAGACCAATGGTGGAAAAATGATTCTCAAAAGTGCCCAGATACCTCTTTGTATAAGGATACAGTCCCTCATTTAACAGCTTTGTAATGACACCACGCTTGATCTTCAGGGATCTCGCAGCAATATCCATCATATGATTCAGTCTTGCGTAGAATTCGTCCTTATTGGCAGACAGGTATGCGATCCTGGGCATATTGATGGTGACAACGCCAACGCTTCCGGTGCTTTCACCGGAGCCGAAGAATCCTCCGGTCTTCTTACGCAGTTCCCGCAGGTCCAGACGCAGTCTGCAGCACATACTGCGGACATCGCTGGGCTGCATGTCGGAATTGATATAGTTGGAAAAATATGGCGTACCGTATTTTGCGGTCATTTCGAATAACAGTCTGTTGTTCTCGGTATCGGACCAGTCAAAATCCTTCGTGATGGAATAAGTAGGAATCGGATACTGGAAACCGCGGCCATTGGAGTCACCCTCGATCATGGTCTCGATGAATGCCTTGTTTACCATGTCCATTTCCTTTTTACAATCCTTGTATTTGAAATCCATCTCCACGCCGCCTACCAGCGCCGGCAACTCTGCCAGATCATCGGGCACCGTCCAGTCCAGTGTAATATTGGAGAAAGGAGCCTGCGTACCCCAGCGGCTGGGTGTATTAACACCGTAAATAAATGCTTCGATGCATTTTTTCACTTCAGGATAACTTAAATGATCTACTTTTACAAAAGGGGCAAGGTAGGTATCAAAAGAGGAAAAAGCCTGTGCTCCTGCCCATTCGTTCTGCATGATTCCTAAGAAGTTCACCATCTGGTTGCACAGTACAGATAAGTGTCTCGCCGGAGCAGAAGTGATCTTGCCGGTGATGCCGCCCAGTCCTTCCTTGATCAGCTGCTTTAAGGACCATCCCGCGCAGTAACCGGTCAGCATGGACAGATCATGGATATGGATATCCGCATTGCGGTGTGCCTCGGCAATCTCTTCGTCGTAGATTTCGGACAGCCAGTAGTTCGCCGTTACCGCACCGGAATTGCTTAAGATCAGACCACCTACGGAATAAGTCACCGTGGAGTTCTCCTTCACTCGCCAGTCCTCGACTTTGACATAGCTGTTGACCACATCCTTGTAGTCTAAGATTGTGGACTTCATGGCACGCATCTTCTCCCGCTGCTTGCGATACAGAATATACGCCTTCGCTACTTCTTCATAGCCCGCCTGTCCCAACACACGCTCCACGCTGTCCTGGATATCTTCTACGTGGATCTCATCATTTTCCACCTTTTTCTGGAAATCCGCGGTCACCCGTAACGCAAGAAGATCAATGATGTCGTTATTATAGCTCATCTGCGTCGCAGTAAAAGCCTTCATAATGGCATCATTGATCTTCGTCAGTGTAAAATCTGCTTTGGAACCATCTCGTTTGATTACCTGAAACATCTTGTGTACCCCCTTAATCTCATGTCCCCATGGCTTACGCCCATAAAACCTATCACCATCCATTCTACAACACTTTGTGGGGGAAGTCAATTAAAGGATACTAGATATTGTGTATACATCAGTTCACCCGTCGATTTGTGCCAAGACGGCTTTACGCTTGCGTAAGGAGCCGGCTCTGTGCAAATCGACGAGGGGAGCGCCCGCTTTACGCCCTCTTCCACACTCTGTGGTACAGCACATACGCCACCACCGCGGTCACGCTCTCCGTGCAGACAAACGCCCACCATACACCGGTGACACCGATGATGCGGCTTAAGACAAATGCCGCAGGGATGACCACCGCCACATAACGCATCACGGAGATCACCAGGGAAGCCATCCCCTGTCCCAGTGCCTCCAGGGCTCCGGAGCTGGTCACCG
This sequence comes from Simiaoa sp., assembly GCF_051972595.1. Classification (NCBI taxonomy): domain Bacteria; kingdom Bacillati; phylum Bacillota; class Clostridia; order Lachnospirales; family Lachnospiraceae; genus Simiaoa; species Simiaoa sp. The sequence continues at coordinate 56,715 of NZ_JBOKRY010000020.1, forward strand.
ACACAGCGGACAGAATAAAGCCCAGGCTGATGATGTGCAGTGCCGTGATACCGATGGTGATGGTCTCCGGATTCTCGGTAAACAGCCCGATCAGTCCTCCGGGGATCAGCCAGCACAGCGTCGTACCGGCAGCCATGATCCCTGCGGTCAGTTCCAAGGTCAGACGGTAGATCTGCTCCACACGCTTTCTCTCACCGGCACCGTAATTATAGCCGATCAAGGGGCGGATGCCCTGAATGATACCGTTGGAAGGCAGGTAAATAAAGGTCTGTAACTTATAATAAACACCCAGCACCAGCACATATCCCTGGGAATATGCTGCCAGAATGCTGTTCAATGCGGAGATCAGCAGAGAAGGCAGTGCCATATTCAGGGTCGCCGGAATACCGATACCGTAAGTCTTGCCGCAGATTTCCCCTTCCGGACGCAGATATTTTTTATGAAGCTTCACCGGCAAAGGATCCGCCACATAATAGATGAGATATACCAGTAACGTGATCACCTGTCCGATGCCGGTGGCAAGCGCCGCTCCGGCGATCTCCATCCGGGGAAAAGGTCCAATGCCGAAGATCAGCAGCGGATCCAATACAATATTCGTGACAAATCCGGCGATCATGCTGACCATGGTAGCCCGCATCCTGCCTACCGCCTGGAATATTTTTTCCAGTGTGATACCTCCGGTCACAATAGTGGAGAACAAAAATACCACATTGGAATATTCCATGCCAAGTGCCCGCACCGTATCACTCTTCGTAAACATTCCCAGAAATAATTTCATTCCGCCTAGGAAAAAAAACATGAGCAATGCACCGTGCAATACTCCCAGCACCATGCCCTGGGTTGCCGTCTTATCCGCTTTTTCCTGATTCTGTGCTCCAAGATAAAAAGAGATCATGGCATTGACCCCCACCCCGAAGCCCACCGCCACAGCAGTCAGCAGATTCTGTGCAGGGTAAACGAGGGACAGGGCGGTCATGGCATCCTCGCTGAGCTTTGCCACGAAATAACTGTCCACAATATTATAGAGGGAGTTAAATGCCATGGACAGCATCATGGGAAGTGCCATGGACATAACTAACAGGAATATCTTTTTTTCTTTCATGTATGTCTGATTCATTTTCTGCTCCTTATACAACAAACGCCACACAACATTTCTGCTGTGTGGCGAAAATAAGATCAAAATCTTGAAAAATCCACTGCCCTTACGGGTTTTGTAATCGGTGATTTACTTTGTTCCAGCGCGTATTATAGGGAAAAAATCTTTTTCTGTCAAGCCAAAACGCCTAAAATTTCAGCAAACAGGTGTGAACCTTCCTCCGACTGATAGATATTAATACCGTCAATATCTGTGCTGTGGTTGGCAAATGCAGGATATAAAAACCCCGCTTCCGGTCTCCCGACCTCATAGTCTCCCGTGACCGGACCGATGGTAGCGATCAGGAACTGATAGACCTCCTCGGATTCCCACTGATTCTCCTTATCTTTGCCCTTGGTAGGCACATCATAGCTGCCGAAGAAAAGATAGATGGCATAAGGATAGCCCGGTTGGTATCTCTCTCCAATATATTCATAAAGGGAGTACAATAATGCATCATTTTTTAATTCGCACTGGCGCAGGGCTTCCAACAGCTGTATTACGCCGCCGGGTCTCCTGGCTCCCAGGTCCAGACGATAGTTCTTCAGATTCACATTGGTATTGGAATAGGGAACGGTCTTGGCGATATTCAGATTCTTCTCCTTCTCGCTTCCGGATAATTTCAGGAAATGCGTATTGAAGGTACCGTCAATAAATCCCTCTTCATCCATGTACGCTCCGGCAATGCGGGAAAAGCAGCTGCGTGACACAGTCATTCTCCTGGTCAGTTCCAACATATCTTCTCTGTCTATATGCATTCTTAGTATCTCACCTTTCCATCATGGTAACTATTCAGAGCCATAAAAAACCGCGTTCTGTGAAGATATCCGATGTAGTTTTTTCATATTGGACTTTCTTCACAGCAGTCTGCTCTTCGTATTGGCACTCTTGCTATCCGTATATTCCAGCATGGACAACTTTCCATCTGTACAGTCGAGAATCGCGGTAGCGCAGTTTCCCATATGCATTCGCCAGAAATCATCCACAGGAATATTCAGAACGGGATTCAATATACTGCGGTTCACTCCTCCGTGAGCCACCACCAGCACAGTCTCATATGTACCTTCTAATGGCAGCAATACCTGATCTACGAATTCACCGCTTCTTTTATACAGTTGTGCAAAACTCTCCGCTCCCGCGGGGGGAACGTAGCTGCCCGGGTTGGTAAAAGGCTGGCTGGCAGCATCCTTGATCGTCCGGATGTCCACGCCCTCCCAGGGTCCGAAATTCAGTTCTCTGAGTCTTTCGTCTGCAGTGAGGGTGATCTTCCGGTCTCCTATGATGGTCTCTGCCGTGCGCTTTGCCCGGATCAGTGGTGAACAAAATGCAATTTCAAACGGGACCTCTTTTAACCGCTCCGCCGCCTCGTGGGCCTGCTCCAATCCTTGGGCATTAAGCGCAATATCCGTCTGCCCCTGCAAAAGTCCTGCCTGATTCCAGTCCGTCTCCCCGTGTCTTACCAAGTAGATCTTCATATGTCTGTATCCTCATTCTTGTCGTAACTTACTTTTTTCTGTCTGATTTTGTCTCTTACACCGTTATCCACAGTAGTCTGTTTCAAAATACTACGATTTCCACCATTCTGTCAACCTAACTTGAGAGTTAGTGAAATAGTTGTTCTAAAATCCACGCAGAATGGGCTGCCCGCCCCGGACTCGGATGCTAGCTACAACTGTGGATTTTCTAAAGGAA
>NZ_JBOKRY010000021.1:0-50902 GCF_051972595.1 Simiaoa sp.
AACAAGAAAAACGCTTCTGGAGTGCTGACCAAAAGCGTTTTGTCTACAGTCTGAAAACTAGATCTGGAACTGATGCATCAGCTGTAACATAGTATGTACCTGTGCGGACTGTTCTTCGCTGACAGCGGCGGTCTCCTGAGAAGATGCGGAGTTGTTGTCCACGATTCCGGCCACATGAGCGATGTTTTCATCGATCTGCTGGACGCTGGACACTTCAGCCTGAAGGGCCTGTGCCATATCAACCATACGCTTGGTAGATGCCTCGGCTTCTTCCATTACCTGATCCATGCTGGCTTCGGTTTCTTCTGCAATGGCGATTCCCTTGTTGACAGCATCGATGGTGCTCTCGATCAGCTTTGTGGTCTCTCCGGCAGCCTCGGTGGACTGTTCCGCCAGATTCTTGACCTGCTCGGCTACGACAGCAAATCCGCGGCCTGCTTCTCCGGCACGGGCAGCCTCGATGGAGGCATTCAGTGACAGGAGGTTGGTCTGGGAAGCGATATCCTCAATGACCTGAATGATAGAACGAATCTCCTCGGAACATTTACTGATCTCACCGATTGCGACTTTCAGTTCCTGCATCTTGGCATTGCCATCAGCAACCGTCTGTGCGGACTGCTTGGAGATATCTGCGGTCTCCTGTGCAACTCTGGCTTTTTCTTCAATACTCTTTGCCATAGCGTCGATCATCTGGGATGCTTCGGAAATCTTGGAGGCCTGTGCGGTACAGCCTTCTGCCAGATCGGTAGCTGCCTGTGCCAGCTGCTCGGAACCACCATCGATCTCCTGTGCGCTGACCTGAATGGTGGACAGTGTCTTCTTCATATCGGCAATGATCTTCACCATGGAATCCTTGATCTGTACAAAGTCACCGACATATTCTTCCGTAGGCTCTACACGGTAATTGCCCTGACCCATCTGACCTAAGATCTCGGAAATCTCGGTGATCATCTTGGTAAAGTTGTCGTTCATGAAATGAACGGCCTGCACCATGATGCCGACTTCACTGTCATCCTCCGGCAGATCCAGACGGCTGTCAAAATGTCCCTGCGCAAGTACTTTCATCTGCTCGGATACTTTTACAATGGGAATCAGCAGTTCCTGTTTTGCAAAGGTCAGTGTGGTGACAATCTTGCGGGCAATGGTAAGGAAGCAGAGAATGAAAATCACCATGGTAGTGATCATTATCAGATTCAGAGTATTTTGCTTCTGAACCATACGTGCCTGGATATCATTGATACAATTATCTGTGGTTGCAGTGATCTCCTGTACGGTAGATTCATATTCCTCACCAAATACATAAGAAATAGCTGCTTGTGTATCTCCGGAACCGGCCTTATCCATGGCTTCTTCTTCCAGAGGAACCAGACCGTTGGACATTTCAGCAATATGGTTTAACTGTGCCCATTCATTGTCGGTCAGACCGTCTTTCTGAAGACCTTCCCAGGCAATGTCACGATTTTTGTCCTCATTTAATTCCTTCATATAATTGTCATAGTAGGTCTGGTCTCCGGTGACTGCGTAAGACTGTACGGCAGCGGTCAGCGTCTTGGAACCCAGACGATACTGGTTCAGATACATGGTAGCTTCCAGCTGCTGGGAATTGATCCGGCTCAGATACATGTTGGATCCGATGAACAGGATCAGCATAACGATGCTGATGATCAGTATCCGATAGGTTGATCTTGTGTTTTGCTGCAGCATGGCAGACTGACTGGTTACTTTGCTTTGCTTTTTCATTTGAAATATAACCTCTTTTCTGTAATACATGGTGAACTGATGTGTTACGAAAATTCTTTTCCTACAGTATACTACAATTATCGGAATTATACAAATTTTGCACCTTAAAAATACAGCAAAAACGCGTAAAATTATTTATACGAACCATCAGTGACGACTTGCACCCTATACAGGAAGATGGTACTATAAAAAGTAAGAGGCATGATTCGGAAAAGAGAAGATAACGGTAAAAATAACGATAAATAAACAGACTGTAGACAAAACTCCCTCACAGAAAGGAGCTTTGTCTACAGTCTGAAAGAACGATACCGATTTGGTATCGTTTTTTTTCAAGCGCGAGACGGGGATCGAACCCGCGACCCCCTCCTTGGCAAGGAGGTGCTCCACCGCTGAGCCACTCGCGCATATTGTACAGGTCAAAACCTGTATCTTGAAGGTATGAAATTAATTGTATCGGCATTCATCCGCAATCTTATGAATGTCTGCTGTATCTCACAGCAAAGACTATATTACATGATGAATGCCAAACTGTCAAGCAAATTATTGAAATTTTTCGTAAAATTTGTAATATAATTATTTATCCGTAGTCAGATGGCTGTACTCACCCTTGCGGTTATAGGAATCTGTCAGATAGCTTTCATCCGTGAGAATGCACTCGATCTCCTGATCATCCTGCTTATACTGACTTCTCTTCCGCAAGTCTTCTTTCGTTTGCTGTTGTTTCGTCTGCAAAAAATCGCCTGTATGGGATCCCAGAAATCGACCCGGCAGCCGTTCCATCAACTTTCTCGCTACCTTCTGTACCTGATAACGCACCTTCTGAAAAGGATTCGCCGGCATAGCATCCTTTGCTTCCACAGGTCGGAAATACGTATGGGTAGCTGCAGTCTCCACTGCTGCCCTGTTCATTGTGGTCTTTACTCCTACAGAATTCCCGGTGACCAGCGTCTCCTGCCCTGCAATATGATTTCCACTGCCATTTTGTGAAGTGATCGCATCATTAGCTTCCTTGCTCTCTCCCCAGATTTTCTGTAAAAGCTGCTTTCCGCTGTTCCCGATCTTCTGCACCCAGGACATAAGATTCACCGAAGAATTCTCCTGCAATACTTCCTCGGCGCTCTGTATAGTCTGTACGCTTCCTAATTTGGTTCCAGCGTCGCCTACGTCCTTATTTTCCCCATGTTCGTGAATACATCCTGTCACCTGATGAGAATATGTGTCATGTCCGCTTCCTACTCCACCGACCTGCATAAGCCCCTCCGTTCCTGTTTCCGGGTCTACCTGTTCTATCATGTATATCGGAGGTATTCACTATTTTATTCAGTCTCCTAGAACACCTTGTTATAATCGGTCCTCCGCACGCATCTCGTTCACATACTCATCAACATTGTATCATTCTGCTTAGAAAAGATCTCTTGAACGTCAAACCTAACTTTGGTTTTATGAAATTGTTCCAGGTCAAAAAATGCTGCTCTTTTTATCTTGACATGGGAACATATGTTTTCTACAATTATTGTAGAGCAGCTCTACTAATTTAATTGAAAGGAGAATTTATGGATTTTGATAAGCAATTAGAAGCAATGCGGCGAAGACATGTTCTACATATAGATGATGACACTGAATCATCAGATAACTGGGATGAATCATCAGAAGTGCCGCAACAAAGCACCTCTCTTCCAGAGCCTATGCAGGGAGACGTTTTATTATATCAGTCAGATGATCAAAATATTTCTGTTTCAGTATATTTTTACAATGAAACATTCTGGATGAATGTAAAAGCAATGGCGGATTTATTTGAATGCTCCACCAATAACATCCTTGTTCATCTAAAGAATATTTATTTTGAGAAAGAATTAGACGAAATTCCAACTAGTAAATTTTTTGAGGTAGTTCAAACAGAAGGAAACAGGCGGGTTAAGCGTTCCATGAAGTATTATTCTCTCGATGCGATTATATCTGTGGGATACCGTGTAAATTCTAAAAAAGCCACTAAGTTCCGTCAGTGGGCAACCAAGACACTAAAGGAATATATGATTAAGGGTTTTGTCATTAACGATGATATGTTAAAGAACGGAACGCCTTTCGGACAAGATTACTTCGATGAATTACTGGAACGTATCAAAGAGATCCGGGCCAGTGAACGAAGATTTTATCAGAAGATCACCGATATTTATTCCCAGTGTAGTTATGATTACGACAAGGACAGCGAGATCACTCAGAAATTCTTTAAGACTGTACAGAATAAACTTCTCTTTGCTGTAACACAGAAAACAGCTCCGGAAATCATTCATTCCCGCGCCAATAGTCAAAAGGAACATATGGGACTGACCACCTGGAAAGGCTCACCCGATGGTAAAATACATAAATCCGATGTTACTGTTTCGAAAAACTATCTTTTCAAAGAAGAAATATCTTCGTTAAATGATATCGTAACTATGTATTTAGACTATGCTGAAAATCAGGCAAAACGAAACAAACTTATGTCCATGCAGGACTGGATAGACAAACTTGATTCTTTTCTGAAATTTAATGAATATGAGCTTCTTCATAATGCCGGTTTTATTTCCAGCGAAGTTGCAAAAAAGCTGGCAATCAAAGAGTACGAGATTTTCCGTGTAAAGCAAGATGAATCTTATGTTTCTGATTTTGACGCCGCTATAAAAAAATACAAATAAAAAACGGATCGTGCATTCAAAAATTTTGATATCACCTGGTATCAAACCAGGTAATACAAAAACAGCGGGAAGCCTTGATTTATCAGGCTTCCCGCTAAAAAAAGAGAGCGGGTGATGGGAATCGAACCCACGTATCCAGCTTGGAAGGCTGGTGTTCTACCATTGAACTACACCCGCATGTTTATATATGAAGCAGGGCGGCCATTTTAATAAATGGTGTCCTGCGAAATGCCCAGAACCGGAATCGAACCAGTGACACGAGGATTTTCAGTCCTCTGCTCTACCAACTGAGCTATCTGGGCCCGCGACTTAATCCTTCTTGCAATCTGTATTTCATGACTGCTCTGCGTCACAACAATCGTAGTTTACATAAATTCCGATCAAATGTCAAGTGGTTAATAGAAAAAAATTTAAATTTTTGCAATTATTCCTCTATCTCCTACAAATGTTGCGGCTAGTACTCCCCTTGTTGGCCGTACCATTGTAACAACAGCTCCACTACCCGGTTGTAGCTGACCATGCCGTCCGACACACCGTTCAGCTTCAGCGAAGCATCCGTCAGAGTATCTGAGACACTGTCCACGGTCTCCGTGTCTACCACCGCTTTCCCGTTGATCCGCTCCCATTCCTCCTCTGTGACGAAGATATTGTCCTCCTGTACCTGCTGCAATACCTGCAGCGGACGTACTGCCTCCCTGGCTGCCGCATAACTCTCAGGGTCCGCCAGTCTCGTCTTGTACAGATCATTCGCCACATAATTCAGGACGCTTAAATATCCCGAGTACTGAAACACAGCATCATCCGACTCCACACAGGCGAGAAATGCAATAAAATTTGCCTCATCCTCGTAGATATATCCCCGGATATGCGCCAGTTCATGGCACATAGTCGCCGGCTTCTTCATGATAGACATAACATCATTATAATTTGCTTCCATGGAAAACGGGAAATAGTACCCGCACATATACATCTGGCACATGAAATCCGAGAAAAACATAGCCTTCGGTCTCGGATAATAACCATCCAGCTGGACATAGCTTTTCCCCAGGTTCTGCATCGCATCGATGGCTTTCCCTGCCATATCCACCGCATTCCCCTTACTGTCCACCCCTCCGGAATATACCACGGCGCCGCTGTCATCGCGCTCCATCTCCATACTCAGTGCATTGCAATGGGACACAATATCGTTATAAATCCTGAGCAGATCCTCCGTCCGCTCCTGCAGCGTTACATCCTGCTGCCCCTCTTCCTCTCCGAAATACTTCTCCGAAAAGGTAGAACCATGATAGATCATCGTACAATTCAAAGTCATGATCGCAAACACGAATAGCAGCACCCAAGCAAAAAACCGAAAATACCTCTTAACACCGCGACAATACTTTTCCGAATGCCTGCATCCCGGAAAGATCATACTGATCCCCAGCAGAACCGCTGATATTACAACAGCAATCCCCGCCACGATCATCCATTCTCCCACGGAAAACGGGAAGCTTCCCGTGATCCTGCCATAGGTATTGACCCAGATGGGGAAAATATAAGCAATATAAGCATCGCTGAAGCTTCTGCTGTTCCAGGCAATGACCTGAAGCAGCAAAAGTACTACAACGATGCTTATATATACTACAAGACTCTTCTTAACTTTTTTCTTACTCTCCATGGTGCTCCTTAAGCAGCTTCTTTACCCACTTTGATCCGCGTCTTCTTCCAGATACCACAGCGGTACAGAACATACAGGATCAGGGTAGAGATACCGTTACTGATCACCACGGAATACCAGACACTGCGCACGCCCATATGCAGAATGCTCTCGCAGAACCACAGCGTCACAAAACGGAACACCCACAGCCTCGTCACATCGATTGCCATCGTTACCTCTGTGTGTCCGGTTCCCTGGAACAGCCCGGAGGTCGTATTATATACTCCGTTGGTAAAACACCAGAATGCCATCACGCTTAAAAAGTCTGCTGCCATTCCCACGACCTCTGCATCTTTGGAGAAAATACTGACGATCGCCGTGGAGATCATATCTCTTGATAAGATCATACCACCTACGAACAAAAATACAACTGATATCCACATAGAAAAGCGATATCCCTGCTCTGCACGCTCCGGCTGTTTTGCTCCCATATTCTGTCCCACGATCGTTGCAGTCGCTGAGCCGATGGCATTGGAGGGCAGAGTGATCAGACCATTGACCTTGTTACCGATACCATAAGCTGCCATCGCCTCCGTTCCATAGACAAATACATTTTTACTCATGAGCAGAAATCCGAGCTGCATGGTGCTGCCTCCGATAGCGGTAGGCAGTCCGACCTTCAGGATCATGCCCAGTTTTTCTCTCTGCAGCTGCATATACCTGCGATTCAGGCAGATGTCATTTTCCGGTCTGCACAAAAGTATAAATGCCACCGTAGCAGGCACCGCTTTTGCCAAAAGTGTTGCCAGCGCTGCTCCGGCCGTGCCCATATCCAGAATGATCATAAAAAACGGATCCAGGAACAGATTCAGCGTAATGCCTCCCAGATTCAATAACATAGGTCTCACCGTATCTCCCTGTGCCTGATGTACCGCGGAGAATATGTTCACCATATACAAAAAGGGCATATCCCATATAACTACCCTCAAGTAGACTCTCGCATAATATGCCGTGCCTCCGTCAGCTCCCAGCCAGTTCACGATCGCCGGAGTCCCCAGAAAACATAGCGCTGCACAGACTACCGCAAAACCCATGGCACAGATGAATATCTGATTCGCCATGGATCTGGCGTCCTCCTTTTCACCCGCACCAATAAACTGGGCGATGAGAACAGCACCTGCCACCGTGATCCCACTGCCGAAATTCGTAATGATATTCTGCATCGGTGTTACCAGATTGATCGCTGCCAGCTGCTCCGTACCGATCTTCCCCAGCCAGTAAGTATCTGTCAGATTATACATGGTCTGTAAAAAGCTGTTGATCACCACCGGGATCGCCAGAGATAATATTGCACGAATAAGATTTCCATGCAGGATCAGATCCGGATTATACTTTTTCGCAGTCTTCATTTCTGTTACTCCTAAACCTTTTTACTACACTTTATTATAAGTCAAGTTTTCAGTGATATCCATGAAGTTTTTAGGGTTATTGTATAGAAAACGCTTATTTTTTGTTAAGAATATCTATCAAATATCCATCATATCAAAGGATGATACTCTTTGTTATTCGCCTTATTGAACTGAAAATCCCTCCCGCGGTGCTAACACCACAGAAGGGATCTTATTACTTTTATGATAATGACTATATTTATTTGATCACAACATTGTTCCAGCCATCGGAAGGAATCAGAGAGATGTAGGTCTTACCGGTATTAACCTCAATCTCCTCACCGGTCTTCGCATCATAATAATGTGTGATCGCATTTTCGGAAGACTTGGTCCAGTTCACTTCGATTGCCTTACCCTCGGTGATATAGTAACCGGAGCGTCCGGAATCGATCGCATTGTAGATCAGGTAACCTTCGCCCAGATCTGCAAAAGTGGTATTCTGCAGGATAACGTTCTCAAAAGTCAGCTGCTCGCCGCTTGCTGCATCCTTGTGCGCAGAACCATACTCATAATAATCATAGGTTCCGGTCTCTTCGTTGTACTTCAGAGTAGAACCATTATGCTTAAAGGGAAGCTCAATAGTGGTTGCACTGATCGCATCGTTTCTGTCAGCAAAGGTAACCTCTGCATCTGCGAACTTGAAGTGAGGTCCCTGATAATAGTCATTGTAAGTCGTGGTATATCTGGAGCTCTCAAAACGCTGCTTCAGACCATCATAGGTCTTGCCCTTCTGGGTGTTGGTGTACTTATCGTAAGTGATATACTCGGTGAACTCTGCTGCCTTGCCGTTGCTGTAACGGGCAAAGCCACCGCTGAAGTTTGCGGAATAATCCTTTGCTACCCAGTCATTGATGAAGAAAGGGCCACCATCATGACACAGAACTGCGTTCCATTCTGCTGCCAGCATGAAGTTGGTAGGGCGGGCACTACGAATACTGCCCAGCTGCTCGATCTTATCCCAATCCTTTACCACTACCATGAAACGGGTAATTCTGTCGTTCAGGGTACTGTTCATGATCTCATATACTACATCTGCATCTGCCACACCGAAATGAGGAAGTGCGGTCTTCTCGTTATCTACCATTACGGCGATGGGACGCTGATCCTTCAGGCTCTCATCGATCCATTCATTGGTAAGCTCACTGCGGTACATATGGTCATGATTCTCATTGGCTTCCTCTGTCGCACCGGGCTGTTCAACCTCCTGGATATCAGTAGCAATAGGCTCTGCTTCCACAGTCTGGATAGGGGAAGAGATAGGTTCTGTGTTTCCACATCCTGTCAGAACACCTACTGCAATCAAAATTGCTGCAAGTACTTTCTTTTTCATGAATGCTTCCTTTCATCTGTTTGTTCTTACCGGTCATCCGACCGACACTCTAAGATACATTGTATCGCGAAAGCCTTATGTTTGTCCACCGAAAATTCTTAAGATTTTCTTGAGATTTTATTTCGCAAAAAATGACATCTGGCAGTTGTATGCTGATGTCATTTTTGCTTTCTATAATTATTACTTATTATTCTTTTACAGCCCCGATATTTACTCCCTGTACAAAATATTTCTGGCAGAATGGATAAATGATCATAAACGGCAGAATTGCCACGATGACTGCTGCATTTTTTACTGTATTTTCCGTAGCTCCTTCTACCGCAGACGGCAGATCACTTCCCATGATCAATGCCCGCAGTTTCATCTGGAAGTTATATAAATTTGAATTCGTGATATACAGCTTATAGTTCGTGTAATCATTCCAATATCCCACCGCATACATCAGTCCTATGGATGCCAGTGCAGCCTTTGACAATGGCAATACGATCTTGTACAGGATCCTAAAATGTGAACAACCGTCAATCTCTGCCGATTCCATCAGGCTGATCGGGATTCCCTCAAAAAAATTCTTCATCAGCACCAGATTATATACATTGATTGCAGGCAGCAGGATCACGCCCCACAGATTATTTGTCAGATGGAAATCCTTCATTACCAGATAGGTCGGGATCATACCACCGTTAAATATCATGGTAAACAACAGTACATTAGCAATAAATGCCCGCCCCGGCATCTTCCACTGGATCAGCACATACGCCCCAAGTACTGAGATCAGCAGTCCCATGACCGTACCCATAGCCGTCGTGTAGCAGGAGATCAGGAATGGTCTGAGCATCGTCGGATTGGTAAAAATTGATTTATACCCTGCGAACCCGAACTGCTCCGGAAACAACTTCATACCATAAGCCGTCTTCAGATCAAAAGAGTCCACCAGTACTTTATATACCGGGATGATCATCACCAGCGAAAATACGGTAAATATTACGATCAATACGATATCAAAAATTTTCACTTTCTTTTTCATCATACAATACCTCTTCCTCTCGTCTTATGGCTTACCCTGTTACATACCAGTACCAGAATACAGCTTATAATAGAGGAAAACATACCGACCGCTGTCGTATACCCATAATCCGGAATTGCACCGGAGTTAAATGTCTGCGTATAGATATAAGTCTGCAATACATCCGATACCTTGATAACGGCATCATTCTGTAATACAAAAACTGACTCAAACAGATTCATAACCTTCGCCAGATTCAATACCAGTACCGTCACGATCGTATTATTCAACGCAGGCAGGGTAATATAAATCATCTTCTGGAAACGGTTTGCCCCATCCATCGACGCTGCTTCATACAATTCCGGGCTGATCCCCGCCAGCGTCGCCATGAAAATAATCGTTCCCCAGCCGGTATCTTTCCAGACATTGATTATGTAATACGAAAATCTCCACCATTTCTGATCTCCGAGGAAATAGATATTATCCGTGATCAAGTGTAATTTCATCAGGACATCATTGACCAATCCCGCAGATGTCGGAGACAGGATCATGGAAAATATGGATGCTGCCACTACCCAGGACATAAAATGCGGAATGTATACAATTGTCTGAAATACCTTTTTCAACTTTAAAAAAATCAATTCATTCAATAATACCGAAATAATAACTGCCGCACCGGTATTCAAAATCAGCTTTGTAATACTCAGCACCAGCGTATTGCTGAACGCCTTCCAAAACCCCGGCATACTGAACATTTTTACAAAGTGCTTTATTCCTACAAAGATCGGATCATTGATTCCTTTATATGTAAAAAAGGCATAACGGATACCAAACATAGGGAGATAATAAAATATCAATGCTGACACCAATACCGGTGTCGCCATCAAATAGACTCCCCGATATGCACGGGCGTGCTTGAACGCGGTTCCTCCAGGTGTCCTCTTAGGCAAAGTTTTTCCTTTCTCTTTCACAACGTTTACCCTCCGTTCCGGCTGCTCTATGTCAGCTATTCAAAAATCCCATATATTCGTTGTACTTTGTCTCTTCTGTTTTATTCATATGTATGGTCAGTCCATCCTCTGAGAAATAGAGACGGAAGCGGATGGATGCAACACTTTCTCCGATCAGCCAGCAGAAGATAAACAGCGTATTTTGATCCATCCAGGCTCCGGATGAAGCACATTTCTCCTTGTATATAGGGAACTCTCCCTCTTCCAGATGTCCGATTCCAAAGGAAAGCTGACATTCTCTTCCTTCTATTTCATACGAGAGTACTCCTTTTTGATCCGCATCGGAAAAAGTCACACCACACCATGTAAATCCATACTTGTTTCGGAGCAGCGGATATTTTTTCCCAAAATCTGCACAAGGTTTCCCTTCAAATACCGTACGCAGCACAGGCAACGTTGTTTTCTCCACATCGTTTTCCGGGAAACAATCCTTCAGCAGCACTTCTCTCACCGCAGCGAGAATCATCTGCTCGGCTCCGCCCATACCCTGTGTATCTGCTGTCGTTACAACGACGAGATCCATTTCCGGAACTGCCAGCATTATCTGACCGCCCAGCCCCAGCATTGCAAAAGTCCCCTCCATCGGGATCCAGAACTGATATCCATACCAGCGGCCGTCGCCATCGAGCTGTGTTGCTGTTCTCGGCTCTGTCGCTCTCGCTGCATAGGAATCCTTTTCCTGATTTAACAGCATACAGCCGGTACGCAGCAGATCCTCGGGAGTAGCCATCAGGCCACTCCCTCCCATAGAGGTTCCAAAGGGATCCTCTATGATATAAGACTCCTCACTGAAGCCAATCTGGCGCAGCAGCTTTTCTTTCAGATAATCCAGCATCTTTTCACCGGTCAGTTTTTCTACCAGTGCACAGAGCACATGGGAGGATGAGGTATCGTACATAAAGAGAGTTCCGGGTCTGTGGGTAGGTTCTGTCTGGAAAAAGCTCCTCACCCAGTTCTCCGTTGTGCTGGTCTTGTTATAAGTTGTCATGTTGTAACAAGTCTGCATTTTCAACATATTTTCAATCGTCATCTCTGCCAGCCAGGGATGCACTCTCCCGGGCAGATATTCCGGGAAATAACCACAGATAGAATCCTGCAGGGAAATTTTCCCTTCCTGCTCTAATAATCCGATTGCCAGTGAAGTAAAGCTTTTAGTCACAGAAAACATTCTCTGCAGCTTATTACGGCAATAGGGTGCATAATATTTTTCAAACAGCAGGTTCCCATGCTGTGCGATCAGCACACTGTGTAAAGGAATTTTTCTTTTTTCCACTTCTTTTACAAATTCCTGTATATTCTGTTCCGTCAGTTCTCTCATTTTAGCTGCCATACCATAACCTCCCATGCTGTCGCCTTTTTATTTATTATTCAGGGAATCTACGATTGCCTGAGACCACTCGGCTCCGCCTTCCTGTTCAAAACGCTTGTAACCCTCTTCCACAGAAATACCCTGTACCACACAGTCCGCAATAATAGAGTTCTTCAAGCTGGTCAGATCGCCGTTATACTGACTCATCATATCTGTTGTTACCGGCAGAGGTGCCGTCTTGTTATTGGCATTGAAGATTTCCATAGATTCCTCTGTATATTTCTTCACGGGAACCAGTCTCTCGGTCAACGGGCAGATATTGGTATCTCCCATAATGATGGTCGTATACTGTACTCCGGGCTGAGAACGCATCTCCAGCATATGGAATTCTCCATCCTGATATGTATTACCACATACCGTTTCCGCCTGTCTGGACCAATGAACACCTTCTACTCCATAGATCCACAAGGTTTCCATATCTCCATCATCAAAAATGCTTTCCAGGAAATATTTGAATACGCCTTCCGGATTCTTACAGGAAGAAGTAATCGCATACACCGGTGCACATCTCTGCCAGTATTTTCCAACCTCTGCGATAGGCGGCATAAATACCAGTTCGCTGTCCTGTCCATTCGCAGCCAGTCCATCCGACAGCTGATCAGACCATCCGCCTGCCCAGTAAGTAAATGCTCCGAACTCACCTTCCATGAATTTGGTACGGCAGTTGCTGGTCGCATTCGTCAGAGATTCCTTGTCGATATAACCCTTGTTGTAAGCATCCTGTAATCTCTTGATCGCTTCCTTCATGGAATCCTCGGTAAATCCATCTCTCCATACGCCATCCTCTCCCTGATAGAAAGAAGGATATGCATCCTGATAGAATTCCGGCAGATAATTGGTATAAGGAGCTTCATTTCCTACAAATCCGGCTGCGGATACACCAATGGTATTTCCATTGATACCGTCTCCATCCGGATCACCGTTAGTGAAAGCATCCAGCATTTCCAGATACTCTTCATACGTCGTCGGAATGTCCAGTCCACAGTTATCCAGCCACTGTTTTCTGAGGAAAGTCATACATCCGCCACCTCCGCCAAGTGCCAGTCCGTAAAGATGTCCGTCCAGCATATTGCCTTCTACGACGCCCACATCCGTGTTGGGATTCTTCTTCAGCTCTGAATTGTTCCAGGCATCCGTCATATCCCAGAGAGCTCCCTCTCCCGCATATCCGGAATAATAGGAAGATCCAAGGATAACTACATCCGGCCAGTTCTCCGGTCCGCTGGCAAAGGTCTGTCCCAGCACATCATAATAGGCATTATGGTCCGGCTGTATGACCTCCAGTTCGATTCCTGTCAGTTCTTCCCATTTATTAACCCATTCTTCCTGACCGTCTGCCAATGTCGCCTGGAAAGTTCCGTCTACCATAATCGTAATCTTTTCCGGTTTCTCTACATCATCCGCAGCATCCCCGGCAGTATTTCCTGCCTGTGCATCGGTATCTGTCTTTCCTGTATCATTTCCCGTATTTTCCGCAGAGCTCCCACACCCTGTAAATATCATGGAACATACGGTAACCGCAACCAGTGCAACTGATAATAACTTTTTCTTTACCATAAATAACCTCCGTCCATATTCTGTTATCTTCTCTGTTGTTTCTTATTTTGTGTTGTTTCTTATTTTGTTTTTTACTTTGTTTCTTTACTGCTCGTTTGTTGATTATTGTCACTTCGGCGCCAGAAGTATCAATGTGCCTTCATTATATCCGTCATTCTGCACAATTAGAAGTCACATTTTTCAATATTTGGTGTACATATTTTTTGTTATCTGGGGTTCATTTTTTATGTCAATGGTACATATTTCACTTTACCGCATCTTATTTCATTGCCTTTTTTGTCGATTATGATACTATAATAATATCTTTCAGGAGGTTTTTTGTTATGAATTCCAGAAAAAATAAATACTTCATAAAATTGATAACGTCCTACAGTCTGCTCCTGGTCATTGTGCTCATTCTTGGAATTGTTTTTCATTTTATTCTTTCACATAATGTAAAGCAGGAACTATTGCATGAAAATATGCTTTCTCTGGAAAATGTAGCCGAACAGTACAGCAGCTGTTATGCCAATATCTATCTGATTTCCAAGCGCATGGCAAATAATTCCAGTCTTTCCCGCCTGGCGGAAGCCGATCAGGGCGAACGGGCGTTTTATTATAATGCCTATATTACCAAGCAGGCTCTGGTAGATATGTATTCCGACTATTCACTCCAGCCGATCCAGACCTACTATATCCATCTGCGTCATACAGACTATGTGATCAGCTACAATGATTTTGAGAATCTTTATTCCTTTTATAAAAACAATCAAATGCTGGATCCCTCAAAATATGAGGACTGGAAGGAGACTCTGGATTCCTCCGACAATTATAACCAATTTCTGCCTCTTGACCGTTTTGCGACCGAATATACACCACACAAAAAAAACTATTGTTATGCTGTCTCTCTGCAGAATTATACCTTCAAAAACATCAATGCTGACATCATTTTTGAGTTGAATGCTGATTATATGCAGCAAATGGTGGATTCTGTCGATCTGATGAAGAATGGCTGTCTTATCATTCAGGATAGTAACGGTGACACCATGCTTACTTTCAGTAACAATGAAGCGCTGTTGAAAAAAACGGATGCTTCTCTGCTTTCCTCGCTGGATTATTCCGAACGGGGATATTCCGGCACCTTATTTCAGGGCATGCCCGTCACGGTGCTCCGTACCTCCGCACAGACACCGAATCTGAACTATTATCTGATTGTTCCTACTTTCTCCCTGAGAGCACCGGGAAACGGACTGCAGTTACTGTCTCTGTTCATTGTCTTTTTGGGTGTTGTAGGAAGCTTTTTGATTATTGTGCTGTTATCCAAGGCCAATTATAAACCCTATGAAGCAATGGAATATCGTCTTCAAGAAGTTAATTTCAGCCACGAAGAGCTTATGCGGTTAAATGAGTCCCAAAAGATCACCCTGCGCAATTACTATTTTGATCAATTGATTCATGGTACGATTCTGAGTGAGGAAGAAGCTGCGTATGCCCAAAATTATCTTTCCATTTCCGATCATGCCAATTCCTTTGCTATATTATACTGTAATGTCTACCTGGATACTTTGGAATTAAACAATGACCCTCAAGGAATAATCAATATTCTGTCACCTGACTATGCTGAGGTTATTTCCGATATCCTTTCCAGTTATTTTATACATTCCTACATCATGCAGGGTTCCAAGAATAGTGTTTATACTATTTTATTATATGACCGGGAAGAACTGGACAAAGTCGAAGATTTATTTTCACATGTCCATACTACGCTGTTGCAGGAATACAATATCTGGATTTATGGTGGCTTAGGCTGTACAACCGACACCATCTCCTCCGTCTGGAAATCGTATCGCCAATCCAAAGAGGCTGTAAAACGTGTCTCCAGCCCGGGGTACCTGTGCCTGTATCGTGAGATTCTGGAATGTCAGGATTCCTTCTTTTATCCCAATGAGGTCGCGGAACAGCTGTATAATTTTGTAAAATCCGGTAACCTCAAACAGACAAAGGCGATTTTTAATTTTATTAAAGATGAAAATTTCAAGAAACGAAAGCTGAATTCCAGGCAAGTAAACTGGCTTTTAGAAAACATTGAAATCACATTGTTGAAAGTAGTGCGAGATAATGATATCTCTTACGATGATTCAAGCTTAGCCGGTCTGTCCGAAGATTCTACCCTGGAAAATTACGAGCAGATTGCTCTGGAATTATGTGAAAAAAACAAGCAACCGGAAAACGACAACCAGCTGATCGTGCGCATTCAGGCTTATATTGATGAGAATTATGGAGATCCATCCTTATGTTTAAGCAGAATATCGGACCTGTTCCACATCTCCGAGAGTTACTTCTCCTTCCTTTTCAAAAAAACGGTTGGCGTAAACTTCTCTACGTATCTGGAACAGGTCCGCATGACGCAGGCAAAACATCTGCTGGAAACAACGAATATTAAAATAACAGATTTATATGTAGCTGTAGGCTATAATAATCTGACCAGCTTCCGCCGCGCATTCAAGAAAAAATACGGTGTAGCACCCAATGCTATTCGAGAATAGCTATTTATTCTTTTTCGGTTGCTTTCTTGCGCAGCACTTCTTCAAAACGATCGATAGGTACCGGCTTGGAATAGTAATATCCCTGCTGCCAGGTAGATCCAAACTGCTCAATATAGTCGCTGACTTCCTTATTCTCAATACCTTCAATGCAGGTCTCGGTATTAGTCCTCCTGGCATAATCCACGATAGACTGCACCATGGCCTGATTCTGAGGTTTTTGCTTAATATCACGGATGAAGCTCATGTCTACCTTCAGTTCGTCAAAGGGAAGCTCCAGTGCCAGACTTAAGGAACTGTTGCCTGTTCCGAAGTCATCCAGTGCGATCTTGATCCCCTGGGAATGGAAAAATTCTACCTCTCCCCGCAGAAAATGAATATCCAGATCTCTGCATCGTTCTGTCAATTCGAGGCAAAGCTCCTCCGGTCTCGCACCGGTCTCTTTTAAAATATTCATGACAGCACTTCGGAACTCTCTGCGCTCCAGTTGTGCCGCCGCCACATTGACATTCACGAAAAAGCCTTCCGTCTCCTTGCGCAGCTTCTGCACATCCGTAAGTGCTGTCCGAAGGATCCAGTTCCCCAGATCAAAAATACAGGGGTCCTGTTCCAGCCATTCCATGAACACACCGGGAGACACCATCCCGTAAGGCTCCAGTTCCCAGCGGAGCAGCGCTTCCATTCCCCGGATCTTGCCGGTCTTCGTATCGGCAATCGGCTGATAGAACACCCGGAAGCCTTCAAAGTTATGCGTAGCACACTGATGGATCACGCCGATCAGTTCAAACTGGTTCTCGTCACTGCCACAGACCTCATCATTAAAAATCACCAGCTCTCCATGATGCTCAAACCGGGAATGGTTCAACGCGTAAGTCAGACGGCTGCGGACCGCATTTGTCTCCTTCATATAAGGTTCCATAAATATTGCGCCGGCAGATACCTTCAGAGGGATCTTTTTCCCCTCTACCTCTGTATTTTCAAAAGTTTCTACAATCTCATCGTATATCTGCTGCAGTTCCGCTTTGGATACCTTTTTAAAGCTGATCACAAATTTCGCACCGGAAAGCCGGTATACATATCCTTTTCCCTTTAACAGACGCAACAACTCCTGTGCCGCACAATTCAGAATCTTATCCGAAAAAGCAGCACCGTACATAACATTGATATGGCTGAACTGATCCAGTCCGATCTTCAGTAGTGCCCCCTGTCCGCTTTCCTCCAGGAATTCCATGATCTCCCGGTCCAGCGCCGGTTCCGTATGCAATCCGGTGGTCGCATCCACCTCGTCGGAAATACCGTAGTTGTTATATCGTATTACGATCACAAAAGGCTTTCCATCCTTATCATTCAGCATTTTCGCCCTGGCACTGATCCGGTTGTAGGTGCTTCCGTCACGCACCCGGTATTCCCAGGGCTCGTCCATATTTTTCCCGGCAACTCTCTCCTGGAATCCCCTCCGAAAATCCTCCAGATCATCCGGATGGAGCGATCGTTTTGATTTTTCCTGTCCGCGAATGGTATAGTTCTCCTGCATACCAAAATATTCCATCGCCTTCTCGGACCACCATGTCACGCCGTTCCGCAGATTGGTTATGGATATGTAGGACTTTTTCGCCAGAGAAGTAATTGCTTTTACAATATCCGGGAACAGGATATCCACTTCCTCCCAGAATTTTTGTTCATCATATGTATTGATACTCATATCTCCTCCCGGCACTTTCTTCTGTATGCCCACAGTCTCTGAATAGTAATTCCAATATGAATTATAACATATCGAAATGATGTTTACGATAGGTTAATTTATATAAATTTTTTATGAAATTAAACATCTTATGATTGACTTTGAAAACTATCTGTAATATTATGCGATATAACAATTATTTCAAATTTGAAATATTCATTTTTGTAAAAGGAGCCTTGGAATGAATACTGATATCGAATTCGTGCAAAAATTCAATCTGGCTTACAACGCCATGTGCAAGCCTCTTTGCCAACAGCTAAAGCTGCCGCAGACAGCTTTTGATATTCTCATGTTCTTCGGCAACAATCCGGAATACCACACCGCCAGTGATATCGTGGAAATCCGCAGGATCAAGGCGAACCTGGTGTCCGTCAATGTGGACAAGCTGGTGCGAGAGGGGTACCTGGAGCGCAGAGAGGCTCCTGATGACCGCCGGAAGACTCTGCTGTTCTGCACGGAGAAAGCTCAGGATGTCGTCGAAAAAGGCCGTATGATACAGAGCATTTTCAAAGATACTCTGCTCGATGGCACTGATGAGGCAAGCAAAGAGATCTTTTTCAACATGCTTCATGTCATGGAAGAAAATATGGACAATATCCTGAAAGGAGCTAAATAAATGCAGATTTTAATCACAATTCTTGTCACTTTTTTCGCCGGTATGGGAGCCGGCCTGGGCACCGGTTTCGCCGGAATGAGCGCTGCTGCCGTCATCAGTCCCATGTTGATCACTTTCCTCGGCATGGATCCCTATATGGCTGTGGGTATCGCCCTGTCTTCGGATGTCCTCGCCAGCGCAATATCTGCCTATACTTATGCAAAGAACAAAAATATTGATATCAAAAACGGTCTGATCATGATGGGAAGCGTGCTGGTATTCACCGTCGTAGGCAGCTACGTATCCAGCCTGGTGCCTTCCGCTACCATGGGGAATTTCTCCGTGTTCATGACTTTCCTGTTAGGTATCAAATTCATCGTCCGTCCCGTAATGACCACCAAGGAAGCCATGCAGGGTGTCTCCGCGAAGAAAAGAGCCATCCAGTCTCTGGTATGCGGCATGATGATCGGCTTCATCTGCGGTTTCGTCGGTGCCGGCGGCGGTATGATGATGCTGTTGATCCTGACCTCTGTCCTGGGTTATGAACTGAAGACCGCTGTAGGAACCAGCGTCTTCATCATGGCATTTACCGCATTTACCGGCGCTGCATCCCATTTTGCCATCGGCGGTATGCCCGACTGGACGGTATGGATCCTGTGCGTTGTATTTACCCTGATCTGGGCGCGGATCGCTGCACTGTTCGCCAACAAGGCGACCCCTAAGACCCTGAACCGTGTCACCGGTGTGATCCTGGTGGTGCTGGGCATTGCAGTTATGTGTTTTCACCTGTTAGCCTAGCTGATTTCCTATACCTTGTGTATTTTCCGGCGGAGTGATCGTTGCATTGCTCCGCTGATTTTCTATGATCTTGCGGATTTCCGACAAATCCTTGGCAAAATAAATGCCTTCCTGTCTCTCCGGGGAGGACAATCCCATCTCCATCATATGTGATAACAGTGCTTTCAGGCTGTCATAATAGCCGTTAAGGTTATAGAGGATGCAGGGTGCCTCCAGATGCTTCAGTGACACCTTGGACATCACTTCGGCGATCTCTTCCAGCGTTCCGGTTCCGCCGGGAAAAGCAATAAATACATCTCCCAGTTCGATCATTCTCGTCTTGCGTTCTGTCATGTCCTTTGTGACGATCAGCTCCGTAATGGCATCATACTGATATTCCATATCAATGAAAAACTGCGGCTCCACGCCGATCACCTCTCCGCCTGCCTGTAATACGCTCTCCGCGATCTCTCCCATGAGACCGGATTTGGATCCACCGTATACCAGACGGTTACCGCTTTCACCGATCCAGCTTCCCAGCTCACGCACCGCTTTCCTCAGAGAAGGATCATTTCCTTCATTTGCTCCCAGATATACCGTAATATTCATCGTATTACCCTCCTGCTTCCAAGTATAAGGTCTTTCCTTTCTTTTGACAAGGTAGGAGCTACCGGCACGAATGTGAATGACGTATCGGTTGCGTTAATTCAGGCATAGTACATCTGCTGTCCGGATTCTGCTTTTACGTAAGCAATAAATTCTTCAGCCACATGGGACAGGGTATGATTTTTATTCCAGATCAGTGCATAGGACGCATGGGCATCGGGATGCTCCACTTCCCGCACACAGACATCCTTGTCCCGGATCAGGGAAGAAATGGATGCCGGATAAATAGAGATCCCGACTCCGTGCAGGCTCAGCTCATACGCATTCATCATATGAGCGATGCGCCCCCGGATCACCGGTGCATGCCCCGTTCCCTCGAACCATTTGTCGATCTCTCCCTTACGGGACTCTCGGGAAGGGATCAACAGGTCGTAGGGTAACAGTTCCGAAGGCTTTACCGGGTCATTTTCCTCCGCGTACAACGGATGTCCCTTGGGTATCACCGCCACCCAGGGTTCCTCATAGACCGGCAGCACCTCATATTCTTCTGTATTATAAGGTGCCGTGATCATGGCGATCTCGCACAATCCTTTCGTCACACGATTATTCACATCATCCGTGTTACCATTCCACAGATTATACTGCACATGGGGATGTTTCTGCCCGAATCCCGCGATCCATTCCGCAAAAAGTCTGGGGCCGCAGCCCTCTACCGACGCAATGTATAATGTCCCCTGCAGTCCTTCCTTGCGTTCTCTGACATCCTCCTCCGACCGGTTCACCAGGTCCAGGATCTGATTCGCATATTGCAGGAAAAGCTCTCCCTCTTCTGTCAGGGACACTTTATGGGGCGTCCGAAGGAACAATGTCGTCCCCAGCTCCGCCTCCAGATCCTGGATCTGGCGGCTTAAGGGCGGCTGTGCGATCGCCAGCTGCTCCGCGGCTTTCGTGAAGCTTTTCTCCTCCGCCACTGCCTTGAAATACCGGATATGCCGCAATTCCATCTTCCCAGCATCCTCCTTCCATGCTTTTTCCAAAAACCAGCTTAATCATTCTATTTGTGTAACATGTTGTATTTTCTTCTACTATACCTTTTAGGTATTATTATACTTCTATTATATGTATTTCACATTATAAGCGCAATATGGTAAATTATAATCATCAAAAGGAAGTCAGGCCTGACCCCTTAAGCGTAACAACAAAGTCAACAGTTCATTTGTCTTGGAAAGGTTAAGGGTGAATATCATGAAGAAGATTATGGAAAAGATTAACGAGTTTTTTGACGAGTATTACAAGAGCTTCGCTGAGAAGTTCTAAGTAACAAAGTATCCTTTATTTTATGATAGAAGTGTGTTTTTCACGCTCATATACACAGAGAAAAACAGCAGATCTGGCGGGATCTGCTGTTTTTATATTATCAGTTTCCATTTTCCACAAACTTCATCTTAATGATCTCCTGCAGACTTCTCGGCTCATAGTCCATCCAAGGCTTCATACATCCCCCAGGATATATACGGTATCGCCGTTATTCACCTTTTCATTCCACCGTTTTACGATCTCTGTATGCATTTCCTCCAGATCCCGGAAGGGACGGTCATCGAAACGTATCGCCGCTTCATGAAACAAATGCAGATCACTGATATAATAATTCATATTGTTCCCTCCCATTCCACATTCGCCACAGATCCCTAATATCAATTCCCTTTATTGGGGATATCGTTGGTATTTACACTTTAAAGATAATATACTCCAAGAATTATTTCAACCTCCTATTCCGGGCGTGGTTATGATATAAATCTTCTATGATGTTGTCCGTATCCATAACACCCTCCTTCCTGAAAAATAATCGCTGCAACGTTATTTTATATATTAGACGCTGTCGTTGCAAATTCTCGGAGTGAAAAATTAAAAAAAGAGACGACTGTTGATGATGATAGCCGTCTCTCGTTATTATACCTGTTTCGTTCATTATTCAATTCAAACGAATCCTCTGACCGGGATAAATCTTGCTGATATTTTTAATCTGCGGATTCTTGCGGATCAGATCTGCCAGGGGCATATGGTACCTGACCGCGATCCGTGACAGGGCATCGCCCGCTTTTACAATATATTCTCCGTCGGTGTGTACCGCTGTCTCCTGCGGAATCGCCCAGGTCACAGTGACCAGATATTCTCCGCCCAGTTTCAGTCCAAACATTGCCCGTCCGTCTGCGTTCACACGATAAGAACCGCAATAGTCAAGGCTGCCGGTCTGCGCATTGTACCGGTACAGATTCGCATAATTGCCTGCATACTCAGCGCCCACATTTACATGCAGATTCACAAGCACTGCAAAGGCACCGCTGTCATATACGGACAACTGCAGATTTTTCAGACTTCCTGTCTCTTTGGTGCTGCATATTTTATCGGAAAGTGTTCCGTCCGCAACTGTCAGGTTCATGGAGTTCAGATTGTTCAGCGCATTTCTGTCTACGTCCTGCCCGCTGATGCTCAGAGCGATTCCGTTGCCGCTGTGGAATGCCAGCGTCTGTCTCAGACCGGCAAGCTGCTGTAATACCGACGTAGCGACCCGATTCTCACCCCGGACGGTATAATTCAGATTTCCTTCTCCGGTAAGGGGCTGCCGCATATCCGCTGCTACCTGCTCCCAGTCCACGATCTTCACATCCGCGCTGCTGTCTGTGGAGCTGCCGGAACCACTGTTATCGGAATTACCGCTCTGCCCCGGTGTCGGTGTAGGGGTCGGCACCGGTGTAGGAGTCGGCTCCGGGAGTTCAATAGTATAGGTGAATGTCTGTACTTCACTGTCCTGCATACGGTCTTTGACCGCGATGGCTTTAATCGTGGTAGCGACACTCTCTCCTGCTGTTCCTGTCACAGCGATCGGTACGGTATATATCTCCCCATTCGTCTTGTCCGGCTCCGTTCCGTCGGTAGTATAATAGATCGTGGCTCCTTCGGTGGCGGAGGATAAGATAACACTCTGATTCTTCGTATAAGTTCCGCTTGCTACACTTGCCGTAGGCGCCTCAACCGTCTCCATGGCCCAAATGGTGATGGTAATATATGTAACCGGATCTACTTCTTTCATATCCAAATTGTCTAAACCGGAAACATTACCTTTTAATGTTACTGTCTGCTTGGTTATCACCGCCGGATCATAGCTTCCGCTTACAGGTGATTTGGTATCCCAGGTAACATCTGCTTTATTGATGGTGCTGCCTTTTGTCTCGATGGCAACCTGCGTGGGCAGGTTCATATCTTCATACGCAGTGCCGTTTGCTACCGTGATGGGCTCGGGAAAATCAATACTTATCAACTTATCCTTCTTGAACTCAAACTTTACGGTTATAGTGAGCGTTCCATCCGGATTTAGTACTTTCCCATCATTTCGTTCTTCGGTATTTATATTGAGAACTGTATTTTCCGTAAAAATATATCCATCCGCAGGGGTAAAGGTGATCTGTGCCTTGCAGGTGTCCGGATAATAACCTGCTATTTCTTTATCCCATGTAATTTTCGCTTCTGCAACTCCTTCCGCATAACAGCTAATCTGTTTGCTAAGCTCTTCGCCCTCTATCGGGGCTTTAATGTTTGCACTAATTATGCTAACTATCTCTTTCTTCGCAGCATTCACTGCGTAGGTTACATTGTCCTCCGTGGTTTCCAGCCAGATCTTGCACTTTGAAAAGTCACTCGAAGACATGTCCAATTGGGTCATAATATCAGTGGCATTATATGTACATGCGGAACTCTCCAAAGGTGCGCTTCGGTAATACCAGTCCTTCGTTCCATCATTTCCTTGTACCATCAGCACCACATCATTGGTGGTACTTCCCTTGACTGCAATAATTTCTCGTGAACCAATAATATAGTTTACCGTACCGATATTTTTATCGCTTCCATCCAGACGCAGAGTCATTGCCGTTCCGTCTGCAATCTCGCCGTATGCCGCACCGCCGGAGGCACGAGCTGCCGATGCGAAGAGGACAGAAGAGAGGTTCAGGTTGGAGGCAGGGCGAACACCTCTGCTATACTGAACTAGTATACCGCCAATCCGATATAAACCCGGGCACGCACAAAGTGCGTGATTTACCAGGCTATCGCTTGGAGTGCGTAACCAAAAATCTGTATTATTACCACAAAAAGTTACATCTAATTCTTTATCATTATTACTCCCTACATACATCTTTTGATAATAATCCTGATCCTCTGAAGCAAGAGCATACAACTTATCCGAAGTAGTATAATCCTTTTGATTCAATACATCTTTCGTTATAATGGTTGTCTCCTGCATTAGAGATTTTTCAGCTACAGAAAAATAGGTATTATTATCCACACTTACCATACCCTGTAATGTTTGTCTTAACACACTGGCTCCATAATGGTTCGGATGTACCGGATATTCTTGATTGCCTTCTTTGTATGTATTACCATTGTTATTCGAATCAAACATACCTGTTGTCATCGATTCTGTCGCAAAAATGACTGCATTATCCACTTCTACTCCATTATCTTTTCCCAGGACATACCATTCCTGTGCATTCCCCTGATCATTCTTACCAAACACCAATTTCGCACTGCTGTCCGGTGAAAAATTCATCAGCTGATCCTTCGTCGCATAGACCGTTGCCTTAAGCCCCGACTCCGTGCTTTCTTCCGCCTGTACCCTACTCACATTTCCCGGTGCCATCGGCGCAATCCCCACTACCATTGCCGCCGAAAGTGCAATTGCCAGACCTCTTTTCAATCCCTTTTTCATCTCTTTTGTCCTTCTCATAGCTGTCCCCTTTGTAGGAATTTATCCTTTGTTACTTTCGCTTCCTTATCCGTATCCCCGATTACCCATGTCGTCGTGATACTTGCAGTCTCATTTTATATTACAACACCTTCCTTTTCCCCGTCAAGACGATTTTCCCTTTTCCTCCCTACTTCCCCACATACAAAAAGCTCCAAACGCTGTTTATCAACGTTTGGAGCTTTTTGTATTTTGTAATCTGAAAGTTACCGGCAAATTACTATGCCCAAAAAGGAATGTATTTCATATATCTAGGTGCCGTATTTGGATCTAAAGGCTTTTTTACAATTTTGTTTTGAAGTATCTCTATTTTGAGTTACAAAAAACGCTGATATTAGCAAAAATGCTCCTGATAAAATCAGGAGCATTACTACATCTATTATGAGATTCCTTGTTTTTCAGCTTTATAGCCTATTCGGGAAAGCGAACCTACTCTCGTTTGGGAACTCCAACCGTGAACCGAACGACCACGATCTTCCTCATTCAATTAGATTATAACAGGGAATTTTTAGAAATCAATATTTTATTCCCTTTTCGGTTGCATGCCTTTTCCATTCATTTTTCGTCAGCACCTCTAACGGCAATAACCTCTGTGGGCCGTTTTCATCCTCCTCATATCCCCAGGAGTATCCCGCTAGGAATTCGAGTTTATTTCCATTCATTCGGGAAGGCAGATCCACCAGGTAAGTATAGGCAGTCCACTTCAAATGCTTACATCCAGCCAAATTACAGCAAGGCGCATCAAATATTTCTGCCGGATAGCCATACGCAAAATACGGATTGCCTTTTTCCAGATTCTCATCGCTGACATCTATGGAAAACTCCCTGTTTTCCCCGTGATTTTCAATTCTTTCCACGAACTGAATAAACCCGCAGGATCTCCGGTAACCGGTCGCATTCATATGTTCAAAATAACCATGCATTACGGGATATCCCGTGCAACATATTTTATCTATCGGAAATCCATGAAGGGCATCATAGCCAATTTCCCTGGGATCTGTGCCTTGTTTGTATTCTACTGTAAGCATTTCTTCTATGCCATGGAGTGTAAAAGGAATTGTTACTCTGCTCTTCAGCGCGCGATACACTTCTTCATGTGTCATTCTCTCGTTACTATTTTCTGCCAGCAAATCTGCCTCGTCTAATGCTTGTTCCACGGTAAATCCAGTATCTTCCATAATGTTTTTCACATTGACCGCCTGCTTTTCCCTTACATATTCCCTTACATATTCCTTTGCATATTCCTCTACCGCTTCACTCATGATATCATACTCTCCATTCTACTCCTCCACTACAGGCAAGTTCTTTTTCACTTTCTGCACTACCATTTTATCACATTAATCTTTTGATTACACATTTTTCATTTCATTACAATTCACATTGAACATCATTAAAATTATTGAATAAAATTCAATCCCTTGACATATAATTATATTATAATTATAATTTAATTATGAAAGGTATTAGTTTTGAATGGGATGATAATAAAGCAGCCATCAACGAGGCAAAACATCACATTTTCAGAAGCCAGCACTGTATTTGCGGATGAAAATGCCATTTTGTTTGACGATCCCAATCATTCACAAGAGGAAGAAAGGTTTATGATGTTGGGGCTAAGCGATCACGCAAAAATGTTAATTGTATGTCATTGTTATCGCGGTATGGATGATGTTATTCGTATTATCTCCGCCAGAAAAGCAACCAAGAATGAAACAACTCAATACTACAAAATTAACGAAAGGTGGTAAATCAATGGAAAAAGAATACGATATCGAAAAATTAAATCCCAGAAAAAATCCCTATGCAAAGCGTGTAAAAAAGCAGATTACTATTAACATTGATGGTGATACCATTGATTTCTTCAAGGCAAAATCAGAAAAATGTGGTATTCCCTATCAAACACTAATTAATCTGTATTTGTCAGATTGCAAAGAGCAAAACAGAGAATTGGAATTAAAATGGAACTAGCCCAACATTGTACAAGGATGTCAGCAATGCCGACATTCTTGTTTGTTTATATAGGATAAATTCAAAAATAGGAGAAACGCTGTAAAATCAACGTTTCTCCTACTCTTAAATTGATGCTGGTGGCCGGACTTGAACCGGCACGGAGTTGCCCCCGAGGGATTTTAAGTCCCTTGCGTCTGCCTATTCCGCCACACCAGCGGACGCATTGCGTTATACTCGACTGCATGGACTTACGCGCTAAGCACTGTTCCATTGAGCTCATCAACGCAAATGGATGGAGGTGGATTCGAACCACCGAAGCAATTTGCAGCAGATTTACAGTCTGTCCCCTTTGGCCACTCGGGAATCCATCCATGTCAGGCAAAGTGCCCTAACAATGTGAAATTGTAGCATATGTTCACACAAATTGCAAGATATTTTTTATTATTTTAGTGTAAAAGTTCAGCCATGGGATGACAGAAGCGACGATTGGGTGCTCGCACTCAAAGCGTGCTAACGCAACTTTACGAATGGTGCAGGCTGAACTGCTTCAATATAGTACAGATAAAAAGGATACTGCGCCAGCTGCATCTGCCCGTAATCAGTCACCCGATATCCATCCTGCTGTAATCCGGCAACAGCCTCATCGCTCATGGCATCTGGTGTAAAGTACCAGAATCTGTCGGATTCTGCCTGGTTGTAATCGCCGTTTACGATCTCATTATCGGGGTAATAATAATACAGTACTGTCCATCCGAGGTGTTTCACTCCGTTGGTGACCATCTGCACATCCTCTTCGGGCGTGCCGATCAGATCCAGGGTCTTGTCAGTCTCTACCTTCTGCTGTTCATAACTGTCATAGCATTCCCGGTAATTCTGTATTCCCATGCCAAACATTACAAGCAGTAACAGCACAAACAGCAATCGGGCTGACAGCTCCAAGCCCTTCCAGGACCGGTTCCCCAGCTCCGTCACCTGTTCCAGCAGACGGCTGCTGCCGATGACCAGCATCATGATCGCCACTGCACTTAACGGATACAGATATCTCTGTGCCAGCATCGGTGCCATTACAACACTCAGCAGATACGCAAATGCCAGCGTTCCTAGGATCGTGCAGGCACCTACTACCATGGCATATGTTTTGTCAGACCATCTTTTCACTGACGGCTTCTGCAGACGAATACCCTCTTCTCCCGTGGAAAACAGAGACGAATCCGCCACCAGCGTCACTATCAGCAATACTAACAGCAGCGGAAATACGATTACATTCATCCTCCTGCCGCTCATGACGATCTCCAGGCTCTTATCCAGTCCGAGGATCTCCGTCATCCACCAGCCTCCGCTGACGGTCCGAAGACCCGCATAGAGGAAATACAGCCAGGGTACATAGCCGATGAAAAAAGCTACAATCGCCAGCACACCCTTTTTCCAGGTCTTACCACGATATTTGATCCAGACTGCCACTCCGGTGAAAAACATCATAATTCCCACCGCTACCAGTGCATAATAATGCGAATATGCCGCAGCCAGTGCCCACAGCACCATTCCAACCCAGGTCTTCCTGCTGCCGTCTGCAATAACCCGGTAAGAGCAATAGAAACAGCCCATGACGCATAAAAATGCGAGCGCATACATACGCACTTCCAGATTATATTCCAGGCACGCCTGTCCCAGTCCGGATATCATCACGAAAAATGCAACAGGCAGCATGCCAAAACGCTTCCGCACCACAGTCAGCGCCAGCACCAGTCCAATGACAAAAGGCACCAGGGATGCCAGATGGAATACCGGAACGCTGAATCCGAACAGTGTTCCGAACAGTTTCAGCCAGTAATAATACAGCGGCGGATGATTGTCCCAGTAATACATTACCTGAAGGATACCGCCGACGCTCTTATGTGCAGTATTTGCAGAAAAAGCTTCGTCGCCCCACAATACACGGTCGGACATCATGCTGAAATTCAGGTACACCATAAAAGCTGTGGCTGCCAGCATCACTGCCGGAGCTATGTATCTGCAGATGATCTTCCATACTTTGCTGTCTGCGATTTTTCCGAACACCTTCCGGATCTTCTCATGTTTGCCGGCTTTCGCCTCTTCCACGAACAGTTCACAGATGGTATATGCCAGCATGATGCAGATCTCCAGGATCAGCACTTTGACTGCATATTCTCTGGATTCGATGAGTTTTCTCCAGATCGTATTGTCATCATTGCCGGTCAGGGAAAGCAACACCCAGGGTCCAAAAAACATGATCATCAGGCACGATGCATAACGAAGAACATACCCTCCTTTACTGCCGGTTACTGCTTTCCCGGTGCTTCCGTTATTTTTTAAAACATATTGCCGCCAGATCCCTAAGGATACTAACGGCAACAGCAAGGTAATAATGATGGTAAACATCTAAAATCCTCTCTGTCTTTGGTAAATTGTTATTCCTACACGAATTTCAGGATCGTTGCGGAAGTCTGGGGCATCTCGATCAGGATCTTACCTGCCTTGATCTCATACTCCTCGCCTTCCATACAATATCCGTCATCTCTGGACTGCAGGATCACTTTCATCTTGCCCGTCTTGGGAGTTCCGATCTCCCATACGTGGATCTCCTTGGTGATCGGATGATAATTATTGTTGATCAGGATCGCACACTGTCCCTTGCGGTTAAAACGCCCGTAGGAGATGAAGTTATAATCATTCTCCAGCATTTTCAGGGAACCTGTACGCAGTTCCTCGTTCTCACGGCGCAGGCGGATAATATCCTTGTGAAACGCCAGTAACACCTGATCCTCATGTCCCCAGGGATAGGTTCTCCGGTTGTCGGGATCCGTGAATCCGCAGACGCCCGCTTCATCTCCGTAGTAGATCGTCGGTGCGCCCGTCCAGGTCATCTGGATCACAACGCCCTCCCGAAATACTGCCTTATTGATGCCCTGCTCTGCAGCCTGGGGGCCTAAAGTATTGGTACGTCCCACCTTATGGTTCGTTCTCGTCAGGAAACGGGAATGATCATGGTTGGACAGTTCATTCATAGCCACCTGCCAGCTGGGCATGGAAAAACTGGAGGTATGATGCCGCATGGCTCCCCAGAAGCTCTCTGCATTACCAAGCAGGTCCTCTCTATAATCATCGCTGTGCTTCTCCATACCGGTGAGGAACCAGGTCACAGGCTCCATGAACGCATCGTAGTTCATGACAGTATCCCATTCGTTGCCCTGTAACCAGTCTCTGGTATTACCGTAATGCTCTGCCAAAATAATAGCCTCCGGATTGGCCTCTTTTACCGCTTTCCGGAATTCCTGCCAGAAATGATGATTGAACTCCTGGCTGTGACCTAAGTCTGCCGCCACATCCAGTCTCCATCCGTCCACATTATAGGGCGGAGATACCCATTTTTTTGCAACGTGAAGAATGTAATCCATCAATTCCTGAGAACCTTCGTAATTCAGCTTCGGCAGGGTATCATGTCCCCACCATCCGTCATAGGAATTGTTATAGGGCCATGCTGCCTGATTGTGGAAATCAAAATAATTCCGGTAAGGACTGTCTGCGCTGACATAAGCACCCTTGTCATAGCCTTCCGCATTCTCGTAGATACGTTCTCTGTCCATCCATTTATTAAAGGATCCGCAGTGGTTGAACACACCGTCCAATATGACTCTCATGCCTCTGCGGTGCGCCTCGGCCACTACCTGGGCAAACATCTCGTTGCTCGCCTCTAAATTTGCCTTATTGGTCACACGGTCGATATAACGGGACGCGAAACGGTTCTCCCGCTGTCCGTCCAAAAGCAGATCACCCTCGTCGCTGACAATCTTACCCAAATGGGGATCAATATAATCATAGTCCTGAATATCGTATTTATGGTTGGATGGGGATACGAACAGAGGGTTAAAATAAATTACCTCAACGCCCAGCTCCTGCAGGTAGTCCATCTTGTCCAGCACGCCCTGCAGATCTCCGCCGTAGAACTCGCGGACATCCATCTGTGCAGGATACCGTCCCCAGTCCTCTACACGGTGCACCGGCTCCCCGATATAGCAGTATTCATTGGTCAGCACATCGTTGGAAGGATCGCCGTTGCAGAAACGATCGGTATAGATCTGGTACATTACCGCACCTTTTGCCCAGTCGGGAGTATGGAAGCCGGGAATGATGATAAAGTCATAATACTCGTTGACCTCCTGCACCAGTCCTCTCATATCAAAAATACCCGTGATCCTGCCGGTCTGTACCTCAAAATAGTAAGATACCTTCTGGTCATCCAGACGCATCACATACGCATAATAATCAAAATCATTATCGCTCTCCACTCGTACCATAAGGTGCTTCTGCCCACCGCTTACGAGGAATATCCTGTCCACGTTGTTCCTGGCGGTACGGAAACGGATCGTCACCTCGGAATATGGTTCCGGCTCTTCCGGGATCACATACTCCGCACTTGTATCCGTAAAAAGAGCTCTTCTATTAAATACAGGCCTCATGGCAGCAATATACTGCTGATTATATTCTGTTCGACGTAATAGCTCCAGATCCATAGTATCTATCCTTTCTGAGACTAATGTCTTATTATTTATATTATACTCCTGCTATTCTTACCTGTGCAGCACACACATATGTAATTATACCCTTTTTCCTTACATCTGACAACATCCTGACTTGTTTTTGAACGGTAAAAAGGACAGTCTTGGGAGGACTGTCCTTTTTAGAGAAGGTATTTCTTTCTTATGGGGTATAGCAAAAAACTATATAATGTATTGGGGGGGTTACGAGTATTATAATAGCATGCACTACTATTTTTGACTATTCTCAAAATTCACAAATATTACAAAAATGCATATTTGTTTTTGTTTATTTTTCACAAAAGAGGTTTGTACAATACTACCAAATCTACGAAACACCCTCGAAAACCTTTTCCTATACGAAAAGTGCTTCAAATTCTTCTCTGTTGATCTTTTCCTTTTCTAACAGAAGCTTAGCACAACTGTGAAGTACATTCTCATGCTGCATAATAATGTCTTTTGCCTTGGTATAGCAGTCATCTATGATCCGCTTGACTTCCTTATCGATCTCACCGGAAATCTCCTCACTGTGAGCCTTGGCATGTGCCAGATCCTTACCAATGAATACTTCATCATCGTCATCATCATAGCAGATGACTCCGATATTATCGGACATTCCGTAACGGGTTACCATACGGCGGGCTGTCTTGGTGGCTTTCTTAATGTCACTGGATGCGCCGGTGGTAATATCTCCGAAGATGATCTCCTCTGCGATACGTCCGCCCAAAGATACCATGATATCCTGGAGCATACGGCTCTTGGTGGCAAACATCTCATCCTTTTCCGGCAGAGGCATGGTGTAACCGGCTGCCCCTACGCCGGTAGGAATAATGGATACGGTGTAGACAGGTCCCACATCCGGCAGCAGATGGAACAGGATGGCATGACCTGCTTCGTGATATGCCGTAATCTTCTTCTCCTTGTCGGAAATAATGCGGCTCTTCTTCTCCGCACCGATTCCTACTTTGATAAACGCCCTCTTAACATCTTTATTCGCGATAAAGGAACGATTCTCCTTCGCTGCGATGATCGCTGCTTCGTTCAACAAATTCTCCAGATCCGCTCCGGTGAATCCTGCGGTAGTCTGTGCGAGCTGTTGTAGATTTACATCATCTCCTAAGGGCTTATTCTTCGCATGTACCTTCAGTATTTCTTCTCTGCCGCCCACATCCGGAGTCCCTACCGCTACCTTACGGTCAAATCGTCCGGGACGCAGGATCGCAGGATCCAGAATATCCACACGGTTCGTAGCTGCCATGACAATAATGCCTTCGTTGACACCGAAACCATCCATCTCTACCAGTAACTGGTTCAGGGTCTGCTCTCTCTCATCGTGTCCGCCGCCCATACCGGTACCACGGCGTCTTGCCACGGCATCGATCTCATCGATGAACACGATACAGGGTGCATTGTGCTTCGCTTCTTCAAACAGATCACGCACACGGGATGCACCGACACCGACGAACATTTCCACGAAATCAGAACCTGAGATGCTGAAAAAAGGTACTCCTGCTTCTCCTGCCACAGCTTTCGCCAGCAGCGTCTTACCGGTTCCGGGAGGTCCCTCCAGCAGAACACCCTTGGGTATTCTCGCACCGACACCGGTGTATTTTCCGGGCTCTTTCAGGAAATCAACGATTTCCTCCAGTTCCTCTTTTTCCTCCTTCAGACCGGCTACCTGTGCAAAGGTGACGCTCTTGTCACCCATGGACATTTTGGCCCGGCTCTTGCCAAAGTTCATCATTTTACCGTTACCGCCACCGGCCTGCTGGGCATTCATCATCATGAAAAGGAAGACACCCACAGCCAGTACTACCAGCATCGGCAGCATATAAGTAAGGAACCAGTTCTCTCTCTCAATGTCATTCACTACGGGGTCAAATCCGTACTCGCGGACCAGTGTCTCCAGCTCGGTGATATCCGTAGCATACAGCTTATGATTCAGTCCGTTCTTCATCTGGATCTCCAGATAGCCGGTAGGGGCTTCTCCATTAGGCTGTATTACGATCTCAGATACATTTCCGGCATCCAGATCCGCGATAAATTCTGCTCTGGTATATTCCTCTTCCCGACCGCTCAACAGGTTAAGTCCTACGATCACCATGACCAGAAGTATGATAAATATAAAATATGAGTTAATTGTTCTGCCGTTTTGTTTCAACTTCACGGGCCTCCTGCATCTTCGTATTGCTTAATCGAATTCTACCACACCGATGTAAGGCAGATTACGATATCTCTGATCATAATCCAGACCGTAGCCCACTACGAATTCATCGGGAATATTAAATCCTGTATAATCTACATGAACATCGATGACTCTTCTCTCCGGCTTATCCAACAGCGTGCACAGACGTAAGGAAGCAGGTCCTCTGTCACGAAGCATCTCTAACAGATAGCTTAAGGTTCTTCCGCTGTCTACGATATCCTCTACTACGATAACGTCCTTATCCTTCAGGGATTCATCCAGGTCTTTTACGATCTTTACCACACCGCTGGACTTGGTGTCGCTGCCATAGCTGGATACAGACATGAAATCCAGAGATACGGGAACGGTGATA
Organism: Simiaoa sp.; assembly: GCF_051972595.1. Taxonomy (NCBI): domain Bacteria; kingdom Bacillati; phylum Bacillota; class Clostridia; order Lachnospirales; family Lachnospiraceae; genus Simiaoa; species Simiaoa sp. Next base: position 33,872 of record NZ_JBOKRY010000021.1, read on the forward strand.
CGCTTTGCCAGTTCACACATGAAGAAGCTGCCGCCCTTCAATACGCATACAAGGTGTACCTGCTTACCTGCATAGTCCTTACTGATCTGTTCTCCGATCTCCTGAATTCTCTTATCTACTTCCTCTTCTGTCAACAGTACTCTGATATGTTCTGCCATTTTCTTTTGTCTCTTCGCTCTTAGGCGAACTCCTTTCTTATTAATTGTACCTTTAAAATACGTTTTGTATTCTCCGTAACTTTATAATATTCGCTGATGCGATATCCCATGACCCACAGCACATGATCTTCCTCCGCCAGGATCGGCAGTCTGTCACGTTCCTCCCGTGGAATTTTCTGATCGACAAAATAGCTTTTTAATGATTTACGGATCATTCCTCCTCTGCCGTCTGCAATGGTCAGATAGTCTCCTGTCTGCCTTGTACGTATCGTTGGACATTTTTTTATTTTATCATAATCAAACCATTTCGTATACTGATTTGTGGGAACTTCTTGGTTTTTTTCAGATCCATGAGGCACCTCACATACAGAATATTGCAGTGTTCCCAGGGTGCATTCCACTGTTTTCATCTGTCCGGGAACCATATCCTTATCCCGCTGCTGCCAGAGCGGCATTGCAACAGCAGTCTGCATGCCACTGTCCGTTTTTTTCGTTATCTGACTCGCCTGTGTCGTCAGGATGACCTGTTCATATTGCCGCCTGCCGCGGATTCCGAAGGGAAGACAGATCGTCCGGTTTCCTTCCTGTGTAAACAATGTCAGAAGTTCCGCAATATGCTGATAGGTGATGTCTTTCTGCCCGGGGGAAAGTCTTTTTACCTCTTCATACAAAAGTCTTTTACGGATCACCGGATGCAGCGTCAGAAAAGGTTCCACCGCGATATACACCTCTTGTGCCCGACTGCTCACATCCGGCTGCAGCGCACTGCCCGGAGCCTTTATGCTCCGTATGCATCTGTTCACTGCCTCCGCCGTCTGAAGCTCCAGATAATCCTCCGTCTCCGCCAGCAACTCCGCTGTCTGGTTCATATGTGTCACACAGCCCCGCGCAATATTCTGCTCCGCATAGGGTAAAATATGATGCCGGATCCGGTTCCTGGTGTAATCGTCCTCATCGTTGGTAGCATCCTTACAGAAGAAAATTCCCTGCTGTGTTAAAAAGTCTTCGATCTCCCATCTCTCGAGACACAGGATCGGTCGTATGATGTTATCCCGCACCGGCAGTATGCTCGCCAGTCCCCGGATCCCACTGCCCCGGAACAGATGAAACAGCTGGGTCTCGCTGCGGTCGTTGCTGTTGTGCGCCACCGCGATCTTCGTGGCTCCCCAGTCCTTCGCCGCCTGTTCAAAGGCTTCATACCTCGTTCTGCGTCCGGCTTCCTCCTCGGAGATTTTCTCCCGTCCGGCTCTGTCCCGTACATCCGTCCGGGTCAGGAAATAGGGGATTTTTCTCTCCTCGCAGAGCTTCTCGACATACCGGGCATCCTCTCCTGCCTCGGCACGGATCCCGTGATTCACATGTACTACAGCAATATCGATCGGACATATTTTCTGCCATTCCAGCAACAAAAATAAGAGGCAAACCGAGTCTGCCCCTCCGGAGACGCCTGCCACCACACGATCGTGCGCCTGCAGCATACGGTGTTCTCTGATATATGCAAATACTTTTTCTCGCGTATCCATCCATGTATTCATGTTTTTACTCTATCCTAATTATGCGGAAAAATCAAGGCAGCAATCACGCATTCTCCCACAAGTACAGCACAAACACTGTCATATCATCCCGGATCCTGCCTCCGCAGCTGCATATGGCATAAGAAAGTATCTTCTCTGCAATCTCCTGGGGATTCTGTTCTTCCAGCATATCGATCCTATTCCGCATACGCTCCTCACAGTCATCTTCCAGTGCATCCAGCACGCCGTCCGTCATCATGACTAACATTTCTCCCGGTTTCAGCGTCCGTATGCTCCGCTCAGTCTGTGCCTTCTGAAATATGCCAAGAGGCAGACTGTCTCCGCCGATGTATTCCGTACCACTTCTTCCCTTGATAAAAGTAGCCACTCCGCCCACCTTACAGATCTCACATTCTCCGGTATACAGATCCAGACTGCAGATATCCACAGTAGGATGATCCCCCTCTTCGTTTTGGGCATATAATGCGGAATTCAACATATTTACAGAAGCTTCCGTATCGAATCCGGCTTCCAGCATTTTCTCCATGAGATCCAATACCCTGCCACTTCCCCGGCCGGCATCTTCCCCGGCGCCGGTGCCGTCCGACAATAGCAGTATCAGCCTGCCCCTCTCCGACTCCAGCATCGTATACTGATCGCCTGAGATTTTCTCCCCCTCTTTCAGTGCCCGGCTCACACCGGTGAGAGCTACATATCCCGGTTCCTCCGTGAACAGGAAGCAATGGGGCTCCTTTTCGATCAGATAGGGACTCCCCGGCGATGGCTGCAGCCGCTTCCCCAACAGTACCGTCAGCATATCCGCCGCCTGCGAAGCTTTGCATCCGGATCGTTCCGTGGAAAGTGTCATACTGATGCCTCCCGGTATGCTCTTTTTCCGGACATAACATAATTCCCTTGCCTGGATTCCCTCACTACCAAACGCCTGCGTCAGACTTTTTCTTTTTTTCTCTTCTAACGGAAGGTAGACCAATTCCTCTCCGGCGACCCGTTCCATGATCCTGGCCACGGTCTGTAAATGATCTCCCATGATCTGACGGCTCTGCTGAAGCATGTATTTTTCCAGAATGCTCTGCCTGTCATCCCCGACAATCCCCACTTCCTCACAAAAACTTTTCCCCAATTCTTCAAAGCTTTCCGCATATCCCAATAATCTCTGCCTGCAGAGCATGGACACCTGTGCACACTGTTCCTGTCTCGGATTTCTCTGTTCCTTTTTCCCTATAACCATGATCCTTCCCCTTTCTGCCTTCACGATTATAGGACGGTTGTTGTTTTCTTTTTGTCAAATTTAAGGATCCGGGTACTTCATTTTTTGCGACAAAAAAAGCAGGTCAACTTAAGAAAAAGTCTCCCTGCTTATTTATCCTCCTGAAAAAGGATCTCACCCTGATACACCAGCCCCAGCTTATCCTTGGCTACTTCCTCCACATAAGCCTTGGTCTGTGTGTACTTACGATACTCCTCGATCTGTTCCGTCCTGGTATTCTCCGCTTCGATCTGCGCGTTCAGGCCTGCAATCTGCATGTCGTATCCATCAATCTTCCGTTGTAATTCCACACTCCGCACTGCCACGACGACCATGATCATCAATACGACCAGACTCACTAAGAACATGCTGAACCGGTTCTGGTGCCGTCTCCTGCGGTAGGCTATTCTTCTCTTTGCCATGCGCGCATCTCCTTTTATAGAATATTTTAAGCATTTTCCACAGGCTCGTCAACTGCTTTTTTAGCCAACTCTTCACCGCCTGCGTTTTCCTGCGGATAGGGCTTAAGATGCTGTTAAGCAGTCCGGATACATATTTTACCAAAAGTGGGCTGAAGGTTCTGTGATACAGGTACATCCCCGCCAGCGCACCCAGTACGGCGAACCACCGCAGATTCCCATTACTCTCCCGAAACATCAGCAGGAACACTTCCCCTGCACAATAGATCCAGAACGCGATATCCTCCAGTGACACCATGATGCCACTGTGGACAAAGACTCTCCGCAGGATCCGCAGTATATCATATAGAAAAGTGATCTCCACACCCAGGAGAACGGCATGCAGCAGAAAAACATTCTCATTCATCAGCGGAACAGCCTGGTGAGAAGAGATTCCTGTTTTTCTCCGGATGCTGCGGTATCCGAATATACAAAGCTGTCGATCCTGCCGTCGATATCCACTTCCCCTTTATCCAGGGTCAGGCGGTTCACATGAAGCTCATTTCCGCGGATCATCAGCATCCCCTGCTCCGTCTCCAGCACAATCTCCCGCAGATCAAAAGAAAGCACATCGTTTACCCCGTTCACCGTGCAGGTCCGGCGATTCGTTATCGATATTTTATGCATGCGTCCTGCTGTATTTAAATCTTCCATATGTCCTCCCATCCTTGCCACACCTGTTCCACTGTACGGACTTATATTTCATCTTATGGTACAAAATGGGAATTTATACGTAAATTAAATATAACGGAAAAGTTCTTTTGCTGCTTCTTTTTTCACCGTCTCCTGCACATCCAGGACTTCCACCTTAACCTCTTTATTACCGAAAGAGATGGTGATGATGTCTCCCTCTTTTACGTTGGCAGATGCCTTCGCAGGCTTGTCATTGATCAATACTCTGCCGCTGTCACAGGCTTCATTTGCCACGGTACGCCGCTTGATCAGACGGGATACCTTTAAATATTTATCTAATCTCATGTTCCTATCCTCTTAATTCGTTCACAGATACAAAAGAGACCCGAAAGGTTGTCCTCTCGAGTCTCTGAAAATTCAGCTTCTATTAAGCGTTCAGCATATCCTTTAATGCCTTACCAGCCTTGAACTTAGGAGCCTTGGAAGCAGCGATCTTCATAGGCTTGCCGCTCTGAGGATTTCTACCCTCTCTTGCTGCTCTGCTGGATACTTCGAAAGTACCGAAGCCAACTAACTGAACCTTACCATCCTTCTTTAACTCTTCAGCAACAACATCGGTGAAAGCCTTTAATGCCTTCTCTGCGTCCTTCTTGGAAAGACCAGCCTGATCAGCCATAGCTGCAACTAATTCTGTTTTGTTCATATTGAACTCCTCCTATAATGAGTTTTCGTGATTAAATTTACGCTCGAAAATAGTTCTTTTGAAACGTCTATAAATATATATATCTGTTTTTATCCCTTTTGTCAAGGCATTTCCGCATATTTACGGCATTTCTCACGCCTTTGTAACGATCACTCCGATGCCGATGTACTTGCCACCAGATCTACGAAGGAATAGGACACATCCTTCTTCTCTTCGTCCACCTGCACGGTATAACTCCTGGTCTCATATCCGGACTTGCGCAGGGTGATCACATGGCTTCCCGAAGTCTTTTTAAAACTGCAGGGCGAGATTCCCACGTAGTTGCCATCGAGATATACTTCCACGTTTTCCGGTGCATCGATATGTACCCGGTAATAAGTCGTTGTAGTATCTGATGTAGCGGAAGTCGCAGTGGACGATGTCGAAGCCGAACTGCCCGTGCTCTCATCGCTATCGCTGTCCGAATCTACCTTGTCCAGCTCCACATCCACGCCTGCTGACTCCTGGGCTACCCGCAGGTACTGGGTCAGAGATTTATAGCCGTCCGCCTTCGCTATGATCTGATGGATGCCATATTCCAGCGTGATGGGCTGGGAGGGATCCGCCTGGCTACCGTCGATATACAGTTCCGCGCCGGAAGGATTCATGGAGAACAGCACCATACCGTACTTCGCCTCGGCGACCTCGAGATCCCCGATGTCCAGCGCGGTCTCTTCATTACGGTTGATCACCACATTTTTCGTGCCGCCTCCGCCGTTATAGCTGATATCCACCTGATAACTGCCCTCAGGCACCGTCACCAGCATGTCCTCCGTGATCCGGACGATCTGCTCCTGCCCGATCTCCAGCCATCCGCCGATAAAATTTTCATCATTTACCAGTCTGAGATACCCATGTCCCTTCTCCACCGTTACGCTGAGTACTGTGGTGTCTATCCCATGAAAAGTCAGGATATCGGAAGGGTTGAGATCCATTTCTTCGATACTGTGCCCCTGGGAAAAATACCGGGTATCCCGGGACAGTTTGAAGACTTCTTCCCCGATGGTCACTTCCCGGCGTACGGTATTCAAATCATAGCGCTCCACATCATCATACTGCCATGCCGACCGGGACAGCTGCAGAGTTGTCAGATGCTTCTTCGTCTTCAGAAAAGTTACATCCACAATATCGCCTTCTCCCAGCTGCTCCAGAGAGATTGCCTTGCCGTATTTGTCCGTATAGCGCGTAGTCCCGTCCACGGACAGGGTATATTGCTTCCCAAGATCCAGATTCAACAATGTGACAGTATTGTCAACACTGTTGATATCCACCAGTACCGCTGTATCCACCGAATCATAGCTGTCCGGATTCGTCACCACGAAGCCGGTATCCACTCTGTCGGATTCTTCCGTTGTCTGCAATGTTACTGTGTCCTGTACATTTCCTGCAGTAGATGCCTGCCCGCAGCCACTTATTGACAATACTGTCATAAGCAAAATACATGTTATTTTCTTCCTGTATCTTACGTTCATGCCTTTGTTCCTTCCCGGTGCCTTACGGCTCCATGATTCGCAGGAATCGTTTTCTGGCAGTCTCCTGCTCTAACAGGTGCTCCAGCTTCTCCTGATTTTTCTCCGGTATCCATGCCTTTCCCGAATTATAATAGAAGTTAACGATCTTCCACAGTTTCTCCGGATAAGACAATCGATAATACAGATCCCTCTTCTCCGTAAGAGTAAGCGGTCTGACTTTCTCGTAGCTTTCGAGTAGTCCGATTCCCAGACTTCGGTCCCATTCACTTTTTTCCAATAATTTTCGCAGGATATGATATAGATCTCTCACCGGACCGTCTGCCTGGCATTTTTCAAAATTCACCAGGAAAAAGTCTCTGTCCTGCCGCAATATATTATGATACTGATAATCGCCGTGGCAAAAGGTTACGTTTGCTTCGGCATCCTGTGCCGCCACAGTCTCCTCTTCCAGCGCTTTCCACTCGTTACTGACCTTCACCGCTTCCTCTAAAAAAGAATCCAGTACGGCTGCAAGACGAATCTCGAACCAGGTCTTCTGGCTTCGCTGTTTTAAGAATTTCCGGGCGCGTTTCAGTTCTCTGTTATGCTTCTCATAATCTCTGCTGGGAAGATATCTCTCTATTTTAGGTGCCGGTTCGTCCTCCGTCTCCGGAAATACCGGTCGAAATTCCAGATCTCCATGAAGCCTTGCCAACAGCCCCATGGCTTCCATGCATTCTTCCCTGTCACGGATGTTACATTCTCTGCCTTCCCACCAGGTCTTCAGAATATATCTGACACCGTCCCTGTCCGTGACCGACAGTGCACCCTCTCTGGTGGCAAGCAGTCTCTCCGCAGAGATATTCCCACAAGCCTCCAGATGCTTTAGCACCTGTTCCTGCAGACGCAGCTGTTCCTCGCGTCCTGTATATTCCTTGAAGATCAGGCAGCCCTGCTGTGTATCGCACAGAATCGCCCCCCGCCCTTTTCGGGTACGCAATACCTCTATCTCATACTGCTCCAGCAGTGCCACCGCTCTGTCATTCACTTACAACCCCTCCTAAGATATGTACTTAACCGGTTTGACGGTTCCTACGCTATCTTATGAGAGATCTTATAAAAGTATGCTCACTCTTTGCCTGCTGCCAGCTCGCCCGCCTTTTCCAGCAGTTGTTCTCTGGTATTCTGCTCCGGGTGCTCTAAGACCAGTTCCAATAGCTTCTGCAGCATATCGCCCAGCTCCCTGCCGGGCTTCATTCCCATAGCAATGAGATCTCTGCCGGTGACAGCCAGCGTTTTCAAGGATACGCACTGCTTTTTCTCCAGCATCTCTTCATATAACTGCTTCCAGAGCTCCAGGTTCTTAAGCTTCTCTGCCCGCAGATAATCGCTCTGTGCCAGGATATCCGCCTGTTTCACCGGGAACAATAGCGGGAAGATGTCTTCCCCGATCTTATTCACAGCCCGGCGCACGATCCGCAGGTCAGGTGTCACATCATTACCATAATCATGATATCTTACCAGACGGGTCACCACTGCCACTGTATCATTATCAAATCTGAGTCTCCTAAGGATCCTGCGTGCCATCTCCTCACCCACTGCGGGATGTCCGTGGAAATGGGTGGTGCCGTTTTCATCCACGGTAAGTGTCTCAGGCTTGCCGATATCATGAAGCAGCATAGCATACCTCAGATTCTTCTCAGGTGCGATCTCTATGAGGGCATGTAAGGTATGCTCTCCCACGTTGTATTTATGGTGCTTATGTTTTTGAGGAGTCTCCATCATGGCATCGAATTCCGGCAGGATCACCTTCGTGACACCCATGTCATAAGCATCTCGCAAGGTGTCAGGATGAGGGGAGATCAGCAGCTTGGTCAATTCCACCTGGATCCGCTCCGCACTGATCTTCTGCAAAGTGGGTGCCAGCTTCCGGATCGCCGCTTCGGTGTCCTCATGAATCTCGTAGCCTAACTGCGCAGAAAAACGGATGGCACGCATGATGCGCAGGGCATCCTCTCCGAAACGTTCCTCCGGATCGCCCACGCAGCGGATCAGCTTCGCCCCGATATCCTGTAAGCCACCGAAGATATCGATCAGACCTTCTGTTTCATTATATGCCATGGCGTTGATGGTGAAATCCCGGCGTTTTAAATCTTCTTCCAGATTCGGGGTAAAAGTGACCTCCCTGGGATGTCGGCTGTCTTCGTATTTTCCATCCACGCGGTAAGTGGTGACCTCGAAGCCCTCTTTGTCCAACATGACTGTCACGGTACCGTGCTGGATCCCGGTGTCAATGGTACGACGGAACAGCGCCTTCACCTGCTCCGGTCTCGCCGAAGTAGTAATGTCCCAGTCCTCCGGGCATCTTCCCAGGATGGAATCCCGCACGCAACCGCCTACCACATAGGCTTCAAACCCGGCATTCTGTATGGTCTCTATGATATATTTCGCTTTTTCAGGTATTTGTATCTGAATCATATATATCCTCTTTTGCAAAAATCACACACGCTCATTGCTCTGTGATTTTTCGCTTGTTACTGCTTTGTGTCTATTGTTTGTTTCTAAGAAAGGCTATTCCTGCTCCGGTTTCATGATAAATTTATCGATGACCTCCACCAGCCCGTCCTCATCGTTAGTACCGGTGATGAAATCTGCAGCTTTCTTGACCGCCGGCTGAGCATTCCCCATTGCTACGCCGGTTCCCGCATATTCGATCATAGAGATGTCGTTGTAGCCGTCACCGCAGCAGATCGCATTCTCTCTGGTCAGTCCCATACCCTCCAGCATGTGATCGAGAGAGGTCGCTTTATTCACATCCTTGGGCATGATCTCAATGAAATAGGGCTCGGAACGGTAGATGCTTGCCACATCGTTGTATTTTTCCTGCAGCTGTTTCTCCAGTTTGGGAGCAATCTCTTCCGGTGCCGTCATCAGACATTTATTGATATCAAAATCTACGTAGGACACAAAATCATCCACCACTTTAATGGGGATCCCGTTAATCCTCGCTTCTAACTGCACATATTTATCCGGCTCAAATGCGGAGATGACTCCCTCCCCCTGATAAGTGATCAATCCGCAACCATTCGCTTTGGCAAATTCATACAATCCGGGCACAATGGACAGGGGCAGTGTTCTCTGATAGACCACTTCTCCCGTTTTACATTCCACGATGCGGGCTCCATTAAAGGACAGAAGATATCCGCCGTATTTTTTCAACTCCAGTTCCTCTTCACATTTCCGCATACCGGGCGTGGGACGTCCGGAAGCCAGGATCACCTTGTGTCCATGCTGTAAAATATTCCAGATTCCCTGTTTGGTAGCTTCCGTAATCTCTTTTTTTGAATTGGTCAGTGTTCCGTCAATATCCAGTACCAGAACTTTTTCCTGCATGTTTATTCATACCTTTCTCAAAGTTATTCTCTGTTCAGCTCACGTAACTGGCAAAGTCACATTATCCTGTTTTCCGCCATTTTTCGACTATCTTTGCTCATAATCTAACAGTACCTGTCTCTTCTGCTTGCGCAGTGAAACAGGTACTTGTCTGTTGTCTATGTTCTGTTCCCCGGCAAGCCTTACTGTGCCTGTGTTGCGGTCTCTTCGGTAGCAGCGGTCTGCTCCTCGGTGATCTCCTGAGTCTCTGCCGTTGCAGTCTCAGTCTCAGCAGCTGCAGATTCCTCTGCCTGCACCTTCAGATAATTCAGCTTACCCTTGGGATCCTCTACCGTTACATCTGCGGTAATATCCTGCATATGCTGACTCATTGTATCGGATACCAGCGTATTCTTGATGTTGATCTTCCACTCGGGCTGATCCTGTCCGATGTAGTAAAGTACATAAGTGGTGTCGCTGACAGTGATGGCTACGGTATCTCCTGCCTGACGGCTGCTGTCGAAGATCCAGTTGCTCAGCTCCTCTGTCATACCGGTCTTGGTTACCTGCTCGAACAGACCGCCGTTCTCTACTGCGGAAGTATCCTGTGTATACTTCTTGCACAATTCTGCGAAGCTGTCCTCAGTAGCTGCACCATTCTTCCACTCCTCCAGGATCTCTTCACCGGTCTTATCCTCGGTGGGAATGATCACACGTACATCTGCGGAAGGAGTCTCATCCAGATATCTCTTCTCAAATGCCACGACATAGTAGCAATGGCTGTTGTCATTGGTAATGACAGTGGTGTCTCCTGCCTTTCTGGCATCATCGAACAGCCAGTCGGAGATCATGTAGTTCACGGAAGACTTCTTCTCATTCTCATGTGCTTCGCCGTCTTTTGCCACGGTCTGCTCTGCATCATCAGCCAGCACCTTGGCATCATCCATGGCTTTGGCGATCTCAGCATCGGAAGGCTGGTAAGCGGTATCGGTGCTGTCGGAAGCTGTTGCATCTGTAGCTGCAGTTCCGTCTGTTGCAGTGGTATCGGTGGTTGCAGCAGTCTCCTCTACGGGATCGGCCAGTTCGGTAGGCTCGGTGGGCAGATCAGCTTCGATCGTGGTCAGGCGGTAGTCTACGGAATCGTAGGTTGCCTTATTTTCCTCATAATAGCTCTGGATCTCATCATCACTGGGAGCATTGTCCTCCTGCAGCTTCTGATAATAAGCGTTCATTACCATGTCATTCTTCACATATTCTTCGATACGACCCATGGTTGCATAGCTTCCGTAGATGGAACGTACATATTCCTTATCAGATACGCCTGCGGCTGCAGCGGAGGTTTTGATAGTCTCCTTGAAAGTGTTGTACTCATCCGTAGTATCATAGGTGAAGCCGGCTGCTTTGGCTTCCTCCATCAGCGCCTTATTCTGCTTCAGGCTCTCTACTGCATTCTGCTCAAAATAGTCCTGCCAGGTCAGAGTATCGGAATACATCTGGGTGGACAGATCCTTGCTGGTATCCAGTCCGAAATAGCTTAAATAGCTTCCGTACTGTGTAATGTAGTTGTTCTTGGAGGTGTTGTAGACATAATCAAATTCTACCTTATTCACCTCTTCACCATTGATCACTACATAAGTCTCATGGGTTGCCAGATAGGTCCGGATCGGGAAAGATGCCACCAGGCATACCAGAGCAACGAGGAATACGATCCCGACTGCCGTGCTGATGCGCTCTTCCTTTTTCTCCTTTTCCTTCTCCTCTTTACGCTTCTGTACTTTACGGTCATATTTTGTCATGACCTTCTGTTCTGTTTGTTCTTTTTGTTCCTTATTTTCTGTAACTTTTTCATTCTTAGACATCGCTTACATGTCTCCTTCCTAGCGTCTTAAGTCCAATGACTCCTTATTTTACCGTATTTTAGCGGAAAAAGAAAGCTATTTCACATATTTTTCAAGTTTTTCCACGATATTTTTCACACATCCGGGCTCAAAAGGACTGTCCAGTCCGACTTCTTTGATCATATTGATGTAAAAATCACTGGCAGACAGCCGACACAGCTTCAGATAGCTCTTCCACGCCTCTGTAAAATCGGCATCCATCTTCACCTTGTACTGCAGTGCACAGGTCTGTGCCAGGCAGTAATCGATATAATACAGAGGATAGTCGTAAATGTGCAGCTGCTTCTGCCAGAAGCCTCCCTGTCCGAAGAAAGGATCTCCCTCGTAGTCCAGATGAGGCTTGTACTCCCGTTCCAGACGGCTCCATGTCTGCTTTCTCTCTGCCGGTGTCAGCTCCGGGTGTTCATAGACGATATGCTGGAACTCATCCACCATACAACCGTAAGGAATGAACGCAGCCGCATCCTCCAAATGCATTTCCACGTAATCCTGCGCTCTGTCACCGAAGAACAGGTTCATCCACTTTTCCGTGAAAAATTCCATGGACATGGAATGGATCTCCGCAGTTTCCATGCCGATATCCGCATGCTCTCTGATGGGATCCTGTGCAGCGAGATACCCCTGGAACGCATGGCCACACTCATGCGTGATGACGTCCACATCACCGCTGGTACCGTTAAAGTTGGCGAAGATAAAAGGTGCATGGTAGAGGGGCAGATAGGTCATGTAACCGCCTGCCTTCTTCGTCTTGCGTCCCAGGACATCAAATAACTGATTTTCCATCATGAAGTCAAAAAATTCTGCAGTCTCCGGGGACAGCTCACGGTACATCTTCTGTCCGGCTGCCATGATCTCTTCGGGGGTTCCGGTGGGTGCCGGGTTGCCGTCCTTAAAATATACCTGCTCGTCGATATAGCTGAGCTTCTCCAGACCCAGACGCTGTCTTCTACGGTCATGCAGCTTCTCTGCGAAGGGTACGAAATACTCCTTGATCTGCTTACGGAAAGCCTCTACCTCGTCCTTGCCGTAGCAGTTGCGGTTCATCCGGTAATATCCCAGCTCCAGGTAGTTTTCATAGCCCATTGCCCTTGCCTGCGCGGTACGGTTTTTCACCAGTTTGTCGTAGATGCTGTCCAGCTTTTCCTCATTTTCCAGGAAAAAGGCACTCATCTTCTCCCACGCCTGTCTGCGGACATTGCGGTCAGAATTCACCAGATAGGGCCGCAACAAGGACAGATTCAGCTCCCTGCCGTCGAAATCGATCTTCGCACCGGCGATGAGCTTGTCATACTCCATGGTCAGGGAGTTCTCCTCCTGCATCAGCGGGATCAATGCCTCACTCATGGACTTCTGTGCCAGCTCCATATTCTTGAACGCGACCGGACCGATCTTCTCCTCCAGATAAGCTCTGTAGGGGGATGCGAATAATTTCTTCTGATAAGCCAGCACCAGATTGCTGAATACCGGACCCTGCTCATCGTAGTATTTATGCTCTTCCTCGTAGAATTTATCGGAGGTATCGATGTCGAAGCGGATATTTGCGATCGTCATCAGCGTCATGACACGGTCCGTCAGCGCATAGTACTTCTTATGCACCTCGAACTGCTCCTCCCCACTCTTCGCCGCCTCCAGCTCCCGGATCAGCTCTTCCATCTCTTCCTGCACTTTGGCAAAATCTATTCTCTCGTAAGGCATGTCCTGAAATCTCATAATTATAGTAACCCTCTCTTTCTGTGTCCTTAGGAATCTATACTGCTTATCTTACCCCAAAATGCCGGGAAAGTAAAACTTTAGAAGCGTTCTGTAACATTTTTCTTTCGTTTTAACAGCATAATTGTAACATTTTTCTGCTTGTCATTATAAGGACCTTGTGATATGAGTATTTACCAGAACTATAGTCAACAATAACGAACCATTCAGAAATATGATAAAGTCTAACGAAAAGCAGAAAGGGCAATCCCTATAGGGATGCCCTCTCATTATGATATACTCTTTACCAGTATAGTTTCATGTCTCTCTGTACTTCTTCCTCCGATAACCGGAGCTTCTCCCGGATTCACTTAATTATATTATTTGATTCCGTATTTTTCCTGCATTACTTCCAACACTTCAGGATCAGCCAACTGTACAACCTTATCAGCATCTCCTCCCGAACTCATTCTGGATATTAACAATATCATCTTATTTTTCCCAGAGTGTTCTCCCTCTGCTCTTCCCTCTGCTCTTCCCTCTGCTCTGACGTCATCATCATGCAATAATTCTTTCATGTACTCTGACCTCCACTCTTCATTCTTTCTGGCTCTGATTACTGCCTCATCTATTCTCTGGGTCAGATCGTCTCCGACCTGACCGGTTCTGATGTATTCATATAGATACTTCAATTGCTCTGGTATCTCTTCCGCGATACAATTATAAAAAATTTTCTCGGTTCCATCCTCTAAACACAATTTCCTGTCTTCCATACAAAGATTCTGAAACGAATACTTTGCATATCCCAGTCCAAACGGATCAAAGGTACAGAGAAATAGCACCTTGCCCTCCGGCAATTCCCGATAGGACTTGCCCCTGCTCAGGTGATCTGTATCCATGGTAGATTGATAAAATCTGCTTCTGCGCGGCAATTCTAGGTTTTCCGGTGTCTGATGATTCAATCTCTGCATCTCCGCATCATAAATCCGTTTTTGATCTCTCGTATACACATCCAGGCGAATAGGCTTACCCTTCGAGGTATATCGAAACTCCCTCTGTGTCCGCACATCCTCCAGTTCTCCTACCGGTTCTTCCAACAGACACTGCAGCACATCCCGACAAAGTTCCTTATCCTCCATTACCTTGCCGAACATAAAATCGTCCTCAATCGACAGTTCTTCATACCGTTTTGCCATTTGTATTCTCCTTCCACACTTTCACAGGAGAATATATACGACACTTTACAAAACAAATCTTCCGATTTCTTTCTATGTCTTCCCCTGCTCTATTGTCATTAATGGGTATCTAAGCAGGGATTCCTCTGAAGTCAAAGACATCAACTTGCGCTGATATAAAAGAATTGATGTAATTATTCAGCACTTCATTCGCAAATTATGAAAATTGCCTTAGTTCTGAATAATTACAAATTGAAATAGAAAAATCTGCTTACATGCTGAGAATAACAGACATCTATCTCATTGTCAATGTAGCAGAATAGCAAAATCTTGACCCCTGGAATTTGGGTAATATGCTGTTTTAAAATTTTCATACGCCAGATAAAAAAGAAGTAATGGCAGAGCCAAGTGATATAAACAATATTTCTATTGAACAGGGGAAATTCTATAAATCCGGAACGTCCTATGTTTCCCTGGTGGATGTAGACTTTGCAGAATATCGGAGAAAAGTAGATACCAAATCTGTCAGGCAAAATGTAACCCTTCCTCATTGGCTAAATGTGGAGGCTGATAAGGCAGGAATCAATGTATCAAAAGTTCTTCAAGAGGCTCTCATGTCCGCTCTACAAATGCATAAATATTAAAGCAAAAGGGCAGCCCATCATGGACTGCCCTTTGGTTCTTACATAACTCTTACAGATATGGTTCGTTCCTCTTAGGAAACAACCTGATCTCAGCTTAAGCTTACTGTAACAGAGACAGTACGCCCTGGTTGGACTGGTTAGCCTGAGCCAGCATAGCCTGACCTGCCTGAGACAGGATGTTGTTGTTGGAGTACTTAACCATCTCAGTAGCCATATCGGTATCACGGATAGCGGACTCTGCGCTGGTGGTATTCTCTACAACGTTATCCAGGTTGTTGATGGTGTGCTCCAGACGGTTCTGAACAGCACCAAGTGCGGAACGCTGGGTGGATACTTTCTGGATTGCTGATGCAATAGTATCAATAGCTGCATCTGCATTTGTGCTATCTTTGCCATTTACAAGCAATTTACCATCTTCATTTAACAGGCCAAGACCGGCCGCACTCATAGACTCAACTTCAATCTTAATCTTGTTATCTGAATTTGAATCAGCACCAACGTGTAAAGTAAACTTCAAAGCATCAGGAACATAATTATTTTCATATGTGTTAATTGTAGAAACATTTTCTCCGTCTTCTTCTGTAGTCTTTACCGTTGCTTTTACTTCTGTTCCGAATTTTACACTCTTCAAAGCACCAGCATCAACAGCGTCAACTCCTGTAACTGTAAGTCCTGTCTGTAAATCTTTTGCATCAGTTGCGGTAAAGTTCTTCCGAATTACTACTGTCGATTCCGCTGCATGATTAGTAACCGTAACATTCAATCCCATTTTCTTGAGATCATCAGCAGTATATGCTCCAGTTCCTGCAATTGTCCATGTGTCCTTATCTGCTTCACGCGCAATCGTTACTGTTCCGTCGTTAGAATCATTCAATGCGGTCAGCAAATCCTTGCTTAAACTGTCAGTAGCTAAAGACGCAGTTGCATTATCTAATTGTGCATCATCAACTTCTGCTCCAACTTTTCCTAATGTAACTGTTCCTGCGGTAAGTTCTGCTCCTTTTGCTACACTAAGTCCTAATCCTGTTACTCCACCAACGTTATTTAAAGTTGCTGCTGCTTTAACAGTTCCTTTTGCATTACCCTGTAACAGATAAGTCTCATTGAATTTGGTTGTTGTGGATACTCGATCAATTTCTGTAGTCAACTGATCGATTTCGTCCTGAATGTACTGACGGTCATCTTCAGAGTTTGTACCATTAGATGCCTTTACAGCCAGTTCGTTCATTCTCTGTAACATGTCCTGAACTTCGTTCAGAGCGCCTTCAGCGGTCTGTACTGCACTGATACCGTCCTGTGCGTTGGAAGAAGCCTGTGTCAGACCTCTGATCTGCTTTCTCATCTTTTCACTGATGGACAGGCCTGCTGCATCATCTGCTGCACGGTTGATCTTGTAACCGGAAGACAGTTTCTCGGTGGACTTTGCCTGAGAAGCGGTGGTTAAGCCTAACATTCTGTTAGAGTTCATAGCTGTAAGATTGTGTTGTACTACCATAATAATTTACCTCCTTGTATTACTGCCCAATTCCTTTTGCGGCAGTGTGCGTATCTGTATTGTTATTGAGAAATCCTTTTCTCCCAGATACTTGTTTTTAGTTTTTATAGTAACCGGAGTAGGAGCTTCCCTGTCGGGCCCTGACAGAGCCGCTCTTCCTCCGGTTATTACCATATGAAATTATTTGTCCGCATTTCCCTTTGTGATGATCACATTTGACTTCTTGCGGTACTTCTCCGGGTGCTCTTCTTCCGCATAATATTTAGGAAGCTTCGCTCTCTCCTCCGGATCTGTGATCTGGTTTTCTAATACCGTGCTTCGCACGATGTTCACCTCTTTCGGTGCATCGATCATAATGCGGAGATGATTCTTGGTTCCTCCCAGGAACACGATCTTGATATTGTCATTGATCATCAGGTATTCTTCCGGACTAACGGTCAGACGCAGCATATCGATAACCTCCCTGTTTTTATTCAGCCTTCCTTGCCTGCTGGTTTGCACTGATGCAACATTTTATTATGGAATGTTGCATTTT